>NZ_JAOPHO010000018.1:0-71273 GCF_033141925.1 Peribacillus sp. CSMR9 | reverse complement strand
CCCCTTGGATAGGCATGACGAAGGAATGAAAGGGCATAGGATTATGACCCGTTGAGACATGGGAGGGAAAGCCTCCAAGGGCAGCGTGGAAAATGCGTGCAGTATATGTAATAATATGGGATTTCCGACAGATCCCCTATTTCAATCTGCCCTCATCTTATCAAAACGGTCCGATCTCTTTCGTTCATCTAAAGCAACCTATACCATGTGGTTTGAAATCCTGCGAATAAGCGAGTATTCGTGAGCATTATCTATTAAACTGAGGGAGTTCATTAAGAAAATCGATTTTTATTAAAGAATCGCTCCCTTTAATTGAAGAATACTTTACTAATATTAGTTTCCCCAGATTGATTCCTTAATATTGAAGTATAATAAATGACAAATCAGTATCTAAGCGATAAGATATAGACAATTAGGTTCCTTTTCCTGATTCCTTAAAAAATTCGTGTAAAATATACCGTACCGACCATGAAATGAAACAAAAGGTAACCAATACAAATTTCATATTTCAAGAATGCATATTAAGGAGGAAACCATGAATATAAAGATAAATAATATACCGCGTTTCATGCAATCCGAAATCGAAAAACTTCAATCAAAACTGTCCCCATTATTGAAGAAAAATATGAAATACAGTTTTTTTTCAACCGTAATGATAGGGTTTTCCATCATAAATCTATTTTTTCTTTTATTTAAAAACGACTCATACCCAATCTCTAAAATTGCTCTTGCAATATATGCATTAGTGGGTGCTATAGGATTTGCCCTTTTAAAGGAAAACAAACACAACCAAAAAGAAATAGTGAAAATGAGCCAGAAGCATATGCTGGAGAGAATGAAAGAAAGCAACTACTTAACCGATGCCAGGAAAAGTAATTACTATAAAAAGGTAAATGAGCAGCCGCTATCTGCAATGAATGTCTTTTTGGAGTTTCTTGCGGAAGAACAACAAAGGAAGAATAAATCTTTCCATAATGAATAAAGAAGGACAAAATAAATCCCCTTATGAGAGGTCATAAGGGGATTTTTCTTACGATATTCATTTACTTAAAACGGGATCTGCAATGACAAGGATTTTTCCGGACTTGATATCTTCCACATATCGATCGACTTCAGCTTCCTCCAGTCCAATATTCAATAATGGCTTCCTCAATCCGCCTGCTCCTGAAGCTGCCCCGGCAGCGGCTCCGCCAAAAGTGGCGAAAATCGGGCCTGCTGCCAAAATCGGACCAATTCCAGGTATTGCCAATGCACTCATTCCAATAAGTAAACCTGTCAAACCGACAGCTCCGCCGGCCGCTGCCCCTGCTACGAATCCATCAGGCTTTGTTGGGCTGACTTCCTCGGCTTCATTTGGTAATTTATCAATTTTTTTGGCAACTACTGATATTTGATCGGATGTATATCCTTGTTCCTTTAAATTTTCGACTGCTGAAGTTGCTTCATTTTCATTCTCATATATTGCTATAAACCTATTGTCCATGGTATCTGCTCCTTTAAAAGTAATGTATTATACAATACCCTTAATTGAGTTTTAATAACCTACGATGGAAAAATGAATTTCACTCCCTGGTTTGCCCCTGACCATAAATGAAATACTTGCTTGATGTTAAGGCCGGTAAACCCATTGGTCCACGTGCATGGAGCTTTTGTGTGGAAATGCCGATTTCTGCACCATAACCGAATTCAAAACCATCGGTAAAACGGGTGGAAGCATTGTGATAAACTGCTGCCGCATCTACTTTATTCAAAAATATGGAAGCGTTTTGTTCATCTCTCGTTAGGATTGCTTCAGAATGCTTGGAACCGTATCGGTTAATGTGTTCAATTGCATCCGATACACCGTTTACAATTTTCACGCTGATTTTTAATGCTAGGTACTCTGTTGACCAATCATCCTCCGTTGCCTTTTTCGCTCTCGGAAAAGCGCTGCAAACCATTTCGTCTCCATATACTTCAATACCCTTTTCATCCAGGATTTCCAAAATCAGCTTTCCATTTTCTTCAAACCATTTTTCGTGAATAAGAAGGCCCTCAATTGCATTGCATACGGAAGGTCGCTGTGTTTTACCGTTTAAGACAATTTTCTCGACCATCGTGACATCTGCTGTCTGATCGATGAAGATATGGCAATTGCCTGATCCCGTTTCAAGGACGGGAACAGTGGACTCCTTAATGACCGTTTCAATTAAATTCTTTCCACCACGAGGAATCAAAACATCTAAATACTCATTAAGGTGAAAAAGTTCCTTAGCGGATTCCCGACTCGTATCCTCGATTAACTGAATAGCCTCTACAGGAATTTCCGTATTCTCTAAAGCCTTATGAATGGAAGAGATCAGTGCCATATTGGAGTATTTGGCTGAAGAGCTGCCTCTTAAAAGGACCGCATTCCCCGTTTTCAAGGATAATGTAGCTGCATCGATGGTCACATTTGGCCTTGCTTCATAAATCATTCCGATTACACCGATCGGCACTCGTAACTTTTTAATCAATAAACCATTTTCTTTTTCGATCGTCTCCAATTTTTCTCCAATTGGATCTTTTAAATCGATTAAAAGCCTAATTGCAGCTGCCATATCATCAATACGATTAACATTTAACATTATTCGATCTAATATCGACTCACTGAAACCTTTTTTCCTGCCTTCTTCTAGATCCTTTTGATTTTCTTTTATCAAATGATCTTTATCGTTAACAATTTGCTTTGCAATTTTTCCAAGTGCCTCATTCTTCTTTTCCGTAGTCAATCCAATTAGCTGATAACTGGCTTTTTTGGCTGCCTTTCCTTTCGCAGTCACTTCACTCATTTTAATGCCCCCTTTTCTTTCTCTAAAATTGATTACCTATGCTCTCACCCATTTATC
This sequence comes from Peribacillus sp. CSMR9, assembly GCF_033141925.1. Taxonomy (NCBI): domain Bacteria; kingdom Bacillati; phylum Bacillota; class Bacilli; order Caryophanales; family Bacillaceae; genus Peribacillus; species Peribacillus sp. CSMR9. Next base: position 68,406 of record NZ_JAOPHO010000018.1, on the reverse strand, counting down.
GCGATGGATCACTTCTATGGAAGTGATCACAAGCTCGGTTGTCCGCTTGCCCATAGCCTGTTTTAATTCTTCGTCGGAATAAAGGACCTCACCCCTGCCTAATAACCCATTTGCACCAAAGACCTCGACGACATCCCCCTTATTGAATACTCCTTTAATTTCATAAATTCCAGCTGGTAGTAGACTGCTCCCATTTGAAACTAAAGCCCTTTCGGCACCTTCATCAACGAAAATTTTTCCGGATACTTGTGAATGAAGGGATATCCACTGTTTGTTTTTCGTTACCGTCGTCAAGACATCATTCCCAATATATGTGCCATCACCATTGCCTTCAAGGATAGTTAGTAGTTTTTCGCTCCCCACACCAGAACCGATGAATACTTTCACTCCAAGAGACAATGCAGTTTGGGCTGCAATCAGCTTCGATTTCATCCCCCCGGTTCCAACATTAGATCCCGCACCTTCTGCCATTTGCAATAAATCCGACGTTACTTCGGAAAGCTTTTCAAAGCGTTTGGCCCCTGGGTTTGTCTGTGGATTGGAATCATAGAGCCCATTAATGTCCGTTAAAATGATCAAGTTGTTGGCGTGGACTAACCCGCTTACTAAGGCGGATAGCATATCATTATCACCGAAAGTCAACTCCTCGACTGAAACTGTATCATTTTCATTAATAATCGGGAGGATGCCGCGTTCAAGCAATTCCATCAATGTTGCATATGCATTTTTATATCTTTCTTTTTTCGAGAAATCTTTCCTTGTTAATAAAATCTGCGCCGGAACGATTCCAAAGTGCCCTAATTGTTCCATATATGATTGAATCAATAGGCTTTGCCCTACAGCTGCAGCAGCTTGTTTTCCTTTGAGAGTGACAGGTCTCGTAGGATAACCGAGCTTGCGAAAACCTGTCGCTACAGCACCTGATGAAACAAGGACAACTTCATGTCCCGCCTTCCTTAATGCTGCCACTGCCTGGATATGATCGGAAAATTTTGTTTGGTCGATTTCACCTTGTGTGTTGGTTAAAGAACTACTTCCTATCTTTACAACGATGCGTTTCTTTTCCATCGATTTTTCCTCCAATAAATATCTTAGACATGAAAAAAAGCCCTTTTCATCCTCGAAATAAGGACGAAAAGGGCTGCTCTCCGTGGTACCACCTTCATTGAATGCAAGTACATGCATTCCACTTTGCCTGATAACGCCAGGATTTGCGCCTATGTTTTGCATAGGACTCAAGAAGCAGGTTCTGCGCTTTCCTGTCGCGGGTCTTCCAGCAATTGACCCCGCTCTCTGTCACAGTGATTTTCGCATACTAATCTTCTCTCAACGTTCATTGTTTTAATATAGTATGCAAAAAAATCTTCTTGATGTCAATAACCTTCCTAACATGAATAACCTTAAAACGCCATTGCTGGGCCGAAGAACTCATAGTGAATTTTATCCGTATCTATCCCCAATTCTTTCAGGTAAGTGATGATCGCCTTCATGAAAGGAACAGGGCCACACACATAATAATCAGCTTCAGGTTTAACAAAACTGCTCACTAATTCCTTATCAATATACCCTTCTTTTTCAAAATTCGGGAGGTTCTTATCATCCTCACTCGGATTTTTAAAGACAAAGGATAATTTATAGTTGGTAAGCTTGTGTCCTAGTTCTGTCAGTTCCATTCTGAACGGCTGTAAATGGCCATTATCGGTTGCATGAATGAATTGTACATCACGCTCAGGTGTTTGTTCAGCTACCGCATGGACCATGCTCATGAAAGGCGTTATGCCAACGCCTCCGCTCAAAAATATTGCCGGTGTTCGTTTATCCAAGTCGATGGTGAAATCACCTGCAGGAGCCGTTACGTCAATACTGTCACCCATCTGAATGGATTCATGCAAGTAGTTAGAGACCCTTCCATCAGGTGAGGTTCCCGGCTTTTCTTTTTTAACGGAAATACGGAAATAATCTTTTCCCGGAACATCAGATAAACTATACTGACGGTTGAATAAATACGATTCACCCGGTATCTCGATCCGAACGGTAATATATTGTCCCGGAAGAAATGCCGGAACCTTATCTCCATCTGATGGCTTTAGATAAAAGGATGTGATTACGTCACTTTCCCGTACTTTTTCCACCACTGTGAATCGTTTGAAATCAGACCATCCTCCGACCTGATTGGAAGCTTCGTCGTACATTTCCTTTTCGATGCTAATGAAAACATCCGCAATGACTCCATACGCCTCTCCCCAAGCTTGAAGGATTTCTTCTGTCGCCGAATCTTGTAATACTTCCTTGATTGCACCTAATAGATGTTTTCCTACAATTGGATAATGTTCAGCTTTAACTGCGAGACTTCTATGTTTTTGTGCTATTTGCTTCACGGCCGGTAAAATCGTTTCAAGTTGATCTATATATTTGGCTGCTGCCAAAACCGTGTTGGCTAGTGCATTTTGCTGGCGCCCTTTTTTTTGATTGGCATGATTAAAGACATTTAATAATTCAGGATGTGCTTCGAAAAGATTTTTATAGAATACAGTTGTTATAGTTGTACCATGCACTTCTAAAACAGGTACAGTTGATTTTATAATATCGATCGTTTTCTGGGATAGCATAAATAAACCCCTCTTCTTAAACAAGTATTTTTAATACATGTTTATATTAGAACTTAATTGCATTAAAAGCAATATTTTTAATACATCTTTTTAGAAATTATGTTTTCATGTTTATAAAATGTTCACATTTATGATATAGTCAAATGGGGATAGAATGTGAGGCGATAAACATGAGGTTGACGAGTTATTCCGATTACTCACTTAGAGTGTTGATTTACCTGGCTTCCCACGACCAAAGCAAATTATCAAATATAAAAGAGATTTCTGAAGTTTATCAACTATCTAAAAATCATTTGATGAAGATTGTTCATAATCTAGGTAAACTAGGCTATATTGAGACGATACGCGGAAGAAATGGCGGTTTCCGGCTTGCAAAATCACCTGCTGACATAAATGTAGGGGAACTGGTGCGGAAAACCGAAGAGGACTTTTATCTAGTGGAATGTTTTAAAGATCACGATAACTGTGTGATTTCTCCCGTTTGTTCATTGAAATTTGTCCTTAATAATGCCTTGGATGCTTTTCTACAGGTCCTTGATCAATATACGATTGCAGACTTCAGCGAAAATAAAGTGATGCTCAAAGCCTATTTCGATTCGGTAAAGCAGAATGATGAAGAGCCCGATTTTTTATAATCGGGCTCTTTTTTCATTAACCGATGATCCGTTCGATCCGCCATTCCTTTTCCACCCGCAAATCAATGATCCCTTCACTGGTTTTTATTAAAACTTTAAGGGGATCGTACGGATTGATCATAATGATCGTCCAGGTTCGTTTATTAGTAAGCATGACTTCTTTTCCGACCAAGGTGGTCATTAATCGGCTTATAAACTCCAGCAGGATTTCAGGATTGAATTTACCGAACATATCACTTTTCATTTGCTCAATCACCCTAAAAAACGGCATGGCCTTTAATACTATATCCTCCATGACTTTGTGTGATGATGAAAGCAATTTTCGCTACTTACGAAAGGTCACTAAGTTCATTTCCCAGCTGTTTTAATTTTTCACCAACTGTACACTCTGAAATACAGAACTGATGGGCATACGAACGCCCCTTCTCTTTTCGAAAATGCTTTTGTAAAAAACAATCTTGGCAAAATGAAGCGAGAACATCTTCCACTTCTTCATATATTTTTTTCCTGTTCATTGTTGTTATGTCTCCTTTGACCCAACAATTTCTATTTTGCTTAAAATGGCTTTTCCCTGAAGAGCAAGTGTTGCCAGGCGATCGGCTTCCTGGTTCTCTTTTCGGGAAATTGGCTTATAGACCGGAATGATCTTTAACTCATCCAGTTTCGCTTCAATGCGGTCCAGCCATTTATTTAAGTTTTCTTCCATACATGGCCATTCACCGGAAAGTTGATTTAAGACAACTAGAGAATCCCCTTTAAATACACAGCTTTGATGGTGGATTCCAAGTTCGTCCATCTGCCTGACCGCTTCATGAAAGGCCGCATATTCCGCTTCATTATTGGATTCGAATTGCTCCAATTTCACGTTGGTGCGTAACCTCCAGAACTTCTTACCTTGACGAAAATAAATGGCAACACCGATCCCTGCCACCTTTTCATCTTTTTGAAAACCGCCATCAAAAAAAACCGTCACATCCTGAGGCTCCTCCTCAACTTCAGTCAGGAGTTTTTTTAGCTCCTTCTTTGTCCATGCTGTATCGAATTCATCCTTGAATTCCACTTCTTTCAGCCTTCCTGCCTTTTCAAGATCTTCCGTAATGACCAGTGCAGTCCCGGCATCAAGCCAATCCGAAACGAAATCGGCAGATGGTTTTTTGGAAGCATGATATGTCCATTGCATAATTACCTTCAAAGATTTCCAGCTCCTTATCCATTCACCATTCATGCAGAACAGCTTACAATTTTCATACCTTTTTTTCGGTATACCATTTATAATATAATGTAAGCAATTGAATCATCTTTTAATTATAGTTCCCATACCAGGCTGAAATTCTCATGTTTCAATTTTAATTTTATATGAAATGTTTTTTTATCATAGTATATTAACTGTTAAACTCGAGGAGGAGCACATCTTGATCGAAGTGTATATTGATGGTGCCAGTGCGGGCAATCCAGGGCCGAGCGGCGCAGGTGTTTTCATTAATAATAACGGTGTGGTCGAGCGGCATTCCTTTCCGCTTGGAAATATGGAAAACCATGAAGCGGAGTACCATGCTTTAATCAAAGCATTGGAAATTTGTGTAGCCAATAAGTATCAAATCGTTTCTTTTCGTACTGACTCCCAAGCCATCAACCAGGCCATTGAAAAAAGATTTGCAAAAAATAAGTATGCCATATTGCTGGAAAGGGCTCTAAAGCTTTCCGACGAGCTTGAATTATTTTTCATAAAATGGATTCCAAATCTCGAAAACAAATCCGCGGATGAGTTGGCAAGACGGGCCATTCGCTTGAATAAAGCTTTAGGAAATTCATGAACAAGACAGCTGATTTTTCATTATTATTCGTTGTATTCATCTGGGGCGTCACTTTTGTAATGGTTCAAAATGCACTATCTTTTCTTGAACCATTCACGTTCAATGCCGTCCGTTTCTTCATGGCCTTCGTTTTCTTGCTTACCCCTTATATATCGACTTTACACAAAAAGGGAAAAACCTGGAATAAGGGCCTTTTTAAAGCTGGGTTTCATATCGGAGTTTGGCTTTTTTTAGGCTATGGGCTTCAAACAATCGGATTGAATTATACTACTCCTGCGAAGACAGGCTTCATAACGGGATTAAGTGTCGTCATGGTACCGGTTTTTTCTCTGCTTCTTTTAAAACATAGGCTTTCCCGTAATACAATTATAGGTGTCACTGCCGCAACCGTTGGGCTTTATTTAATGACGTTCGCTGACCGGTCCAATTTGAATATCGGTGATTTATTGGTATTTTTATGCGCAATAAGTTTTGCCATGCAGATCATTACGACTGCTAGATATGCCAAGACCCTTCCCGCATTACCGTTGACGCTGATTCAGATTTCCACCGTATCTTTATTATCCTATGTTTCAGCCTTCATTTTCAAAGAGAATCATTCTATCATCTTCAGCTCAGAGGTCATGTTACAGAAAGACGTATGGACTGCTTTATTGGTTACGGCAGCCCTTGCCACTGCGTTCGCCTTTTTCGCACAAACCTTCTTCCAAGCCTATACGACACCTACGAGAGTCGCATTGATTTTTTCAATGGAACCGGTTTTTGCTGCGTTATCCTCATACATATTGATAGGGGAAAAATTGACTTCCGCTTCCATCATTGGCTGTGCATTCATTTTCTTGGGGATGATACTTGCTGATCTGCCTGCTAATAAAAAGAAACCGATAGCAAAGGAGTTTTCTTGAAAAGCCATAAAAATAAATCGGACTTCAAAGTAACGAAGTCCGATTTATTTAAGCAGCCCCTGTTCTTTTGCAAACGATACTGCTTCACTGCGGGTTTTAATACCATTTTGTTTTAAGTTTTCCAAAAAGGAAATATAAAAGCTGCCATCAAAATTCTTTTGAACCTTCAAAGTCAATTCTATTGCTGCATTGACTAAAATATCACTTGCTTCCGTGTAGCGCTTACCAAAATAAATAAAACCAATATCGTCACTTCCAAAAGTGAATCCCTTACCCTCTAAAAAACTAACATACTCTTCAGTTGATCTCGCCACTTCTGCATCCACTCCATACTTCATGCCTTATTTTCATCTTACCGTATATCAAAGATTTTGACTATCCATTTTTCGACAAAAAATTCACCGTATAAATTAAAGGAGCTCCCATTGGGGAGCTCCGAAATTTTCATTATTAAATCATTTTTAGTAAAGCCCTGAATTCATGATCCCTAGCCAGATTTTTGACCTTCTCGCGATCATACTGATAAACCGCATCGTCCAAAGAGCATGAAATGGGTACATCACATTTTATTTCGGCCAGTTTTCTGGATAAATGAAGCATATCTACGGCAGATTCAATCTTAGCTCTCTGCCCGTTTGTCAATGAAGCAACATTTTCAAGAATCCCTTCGATACTTTGATACTGAATCAATAATTTCAACGCTGTCTTCTCCCCAATTCCTTTAACTCCGGGATAGTTATCAGCTGTATCGCCCATTAAAGCTTTTAAATCGATCATTTGTCTTGGAGTGATCCCTTTCCATTCATAAAAGCTATCAGGATTATGAACTTCATAGTTACCATATCCTTTTTTTAACAATAGTACAGAAATATTTTCTTCTATCAACTGGAGCATATCTTGATCGCCTGTCAATATACCCACCCGGCTATGTTGGGCAGATGCCTTCGCAATTGTCCCGATACAGTCATCCGCTTCATATCCAGAGAGCCCTATGTTAGGGATATCAAATGCTTCAACCGCTTTTTTCGCTAAGTCGAATTGAGGGATCATTTCGACCGGAGCTTCTGAACGATTAGCCTTGTATCCATCAAATAATTCATTTCTGAAAGTCTTGCTGCCCATATCCCAGCACACCGCTACATGGCTAGGTGAAAAATGATTCACCGCTGTCAGCATATGCTTCAAAAAACCTTGGACGGCATTAGTAGGAATGCCTTTTGAGTTAATCATGAATTGACCAGTAACGGCCGTTGCATAAAAAGCTCTGAATAATAGCGCCATCCCGTCGACAAGCATAAAGGAAGGATGTTGCTCATTTTCTTTCATAAACACATTATCACCTCTATCATGATGTACATCCATTTTAACATAACTGTCCCCTTTTTTAAGGATCGTTTAATTGGAAAAAATATTATTCAATCGGATTATCATCATAGGAGATCCAGTCACTGAAACTGCCAACATATATCTTCACATCTTTAAAGCCCGCTTCTTTCAGGGCGATATAATTGGGAGATGCCGTTACACCTGAACCACAGTAGACAATGATTTCCTTATCCCTGCCAATGCCAGTGAAATTTTCCTGAAGATCTTCCTTTTTTTTATAATAGCCATTATCCAAAACGTTCGTCCACACCTTATTAACTGCACCAGGTATATGGCCTGCTTTTTTATCAATCGGCTCCTCAATTCCCTCGTACCGTTTAGATTCCCTTGAATCCATTAAAACGATATGGTCAGGCCTATTCATTGTATAGTCCTTCACTTTTTGAAAAGATGCAAGCACGGTTTCATTTAAATCGATATGATATTCTCTAGTACTATTATTCGTTTGATTCGAGTCAATCGGATAGCCCGCATCCTTCCAGGCGCGATACCCCCCGTTAAGAACATAGACTTTCTGGTGCCCAAGATAGCTTAGCAGCCAGACAAACCTAGAAGCAAAAGAACCTTCCCCCCCATCATAAGCAATAAGCACCGTATCATTGGAGATTCCATTTGATTCTAGTTTATCTTTAAACTTTTCCAGGTCAGGAAGAGGATGTCTTCCGCCGTGTTTATGAACTTGCCCCGATAAATCCTTTTCGAGATCGAAATAAACAGCGCCGGAAATATGGTCTTTCTCGTATTCATTATGCCCTGCATCAGGAGAACCCAGCTGAAAGCGGCAGTCACAGATTCTGATATCACTAGAATTCAACAATGGCAACAGCTCTTCTTTTTCCATTATATAACCCATTGCATAGCCCCCTATTTCAAAATGGTCCAAATTAATTGATTAAGCTCCGTTTCCATGTTCTTCCCTGGAGGAAGCTTATTTATTTCATTCTTTAAGGAAAGTGATTTCCCTTCTAATAATGAAAGATTCTTTTCGCTTTCATTGTTGCTTATAAATTCTTCCTTTTGTTTTGCTTTAAATATTCGGGTCATCCTGGTTTTCATTTCTTGATCGATGGTAACCGATTCAAGTAATTCCCAAACGGATAAAGGTGGCAATGCCCCCTTTTGGATGATATGTTCCAGGATTAAATACGAACGGTAAACTTGTACCCATGTTTTTAGTCCTTTTCTTTCAGAGTCCCTTGTTTTTGTCAATTGTTGAAGGTTGTCGCCCATCATCCGATAGTAATGGTGTCCTAGTGCCTTTTGGGAATAGCAATCCGCTATCAAACCATTCATCTTCCTATAATAATCCGGATGTGTAATCAGCTTGATTGGTGACTGAAATAATTCAAATAGTGCAGGATTACTCTTTATCGTAAGACGGGATGATTTAAATAGATCCCAACCTTCCATGTCATATATGTTTTCTTTCAAATGAATCACTTCAACTGCAGGACTTAAGCTGAGGTAAGATCGCTTATCATTATGAACATATATAAACCGAACATCGATATCCGAATGGGCGGATGGTAAACCAAAAGAATGGCTGCCAGTAACAGCAGCCATCAAAATGGTCATATTCTCTTTTCTTTCCAGGATTTTTAATTTCGAAATAAGGTTTTCTTTCATGAATGAACCTCGTTTCTATTTCGAATGCATTTTTGCCAATTCAGCTACTGCATTTTCATAATACGGTAAATCTACCGTTTCCTCCATTGCTGCACGTAAACCTGCAAAGATCTCCGATATTTCCGTCTTAAACTCTTTTTGAATCGCAAGTAACTCTTGATCGAGAACTTCATTATACATTTCGAAAATCCGCTCACCCTGTCCTTTTACATACATTAGGGCAGGATCATCCAAACGCTTCTGAAGCCCTTCGCTCATTTTCAATTTCTCATTTTTTTCAAAGAAAGATTTTGGATTTTTAAATAACGCCAATTCCTTTTTGAATTCCCCAGTTTCCAATTGGACAAAAGCTCCTGTGAATTCAAGGGACTCCCTCTCATTAGGTTCATAAGGCTGTAATAAAAGGGTTTTTCTTACTTTTTGAATTTGCTGAAGCAAACTGCTTTGTTTCTCGTTCAGCAATTTATTTACGAACATTTCCGTCCTTAAAGCCGTTGCCCGCATTTCCTGGGCAAGGTCAAAGCCCAACGCATCCAATAAGTTCTTCATCGCTTGCTTGAGGACTATTTTCAGATCCCCTCCATCATCCTTTAAGACGGCCGGGTTGAACGATTCCTTGAAGAAATCATTAAATCGGAAAAAGACCCGTTGCTTACTATAGAAAGTCAATTCATCGATTTCTTTTTTCAAACGTTGCTTTTCCGCATCCCCTTTAATGACAGAGAGCAGTTCCGAAATGGACTGTGCCTCATGTGAAAGGGAGTCCAGAGCTTTTCGTTTCGCCTTTTCATCCTGCATGGAAGCTGTAATTACATCACGGAGCAGTTCTTCCGTTCTTTTTACGGCCGCTTTAGCCGATTCGATTGCAAGTCCAGTTAAATCGTTTTCGATGAAAGCATCGAATTGGTCTTGGAATTCCGAAATACCGCTATTTTGTAGGAACGAATGCTTAAATGAACCAGGCGTCTGTTTTTCCATCAATGCTCCCTTACTCGTAAGCGGGAACAGTTTTGGAAAACGGATTCCGAATCCATTCAATTGATCTGTGACATAATCCATCACTTCGTCCAATTCGTCAGTGGTTTGTGCAAGATCGACTGCATTGACAATGAAGAACATCTTATCCATCGCGAAAGAATCTTTTACACGTCCAAGTTGTATCAAGAACTCCCTATCTGCCCGTGAAAATGGGTGATTATAATAGGTCACAAAAAGGATGGCATCCGAATTCTTAATATATTCGAAAGCTGCTCCTGTATGTCTGGCATTTATCGAATCCGCCCCTGGTGTGTCAACAAGCACCATCCCCTGCTTTGTCATTTCACAGTCGTAACGCAATTCAATCAAATCAACAAGGCACGACTTGGACTCTTCTGCAGCAAAACGTTTAAACCCTTCAAGATCAACCGTAACCACATTTCCTAAATCATCTTGGTGCTGGGGCATCCCTTGATGGAAAGCCCTTAAGAAGGATAAATGCGTTTTCCCTTTATCAACTTCCCCTGCCTTCGCAATGATTTGTCCTGCTATGTGAAGTGCTTCATCCAGTGTCTTTGCCGATTTATCAAAAGCTGCCAAAGCCAGGCTCACATCTTCTAACAGCATCGCTTCCGTCTTTAATTTGACGGTTGCCGTTCCATGTGGATGCTCAGCATCTGAAGACATGATTTTGTTGATTGCCGCAGTTGTCGGATTAGGTGAAACAGGAAGGACACTTTCTCCCATCAGTGCATTGGCAAAGGAAGATTTACCCGCACTGAATGCACCAAAGAGGGCAACCGTGAAAGTCTGCTGTTCCAGGCGATTTGCCTTATCTGTCAATTCTTTATAAAGTGATTGAAATCCTCTCAAAGGCTGTATCAGCTTGGCTGCCTGATGTAAACTCGTTGCAGTCTCCATCAGCTTTTCTTTTCCGCGTAAATCAGCAGCATCAGATGAAGAAACAGCTACAGAAGGAACAGCTTCCTTACTTTCTATATCATGATCCGTTTCAGGTTGTTCGTCGACGTGCATTGAATTACTTCCTTTATCGATTCTCATGATTTTTACTGTAATATTTTTTTCTTCTTCATTCCATTGAGTTAAAAGCGTATCGATATCACGCTCATCAACTGATGTTTCAGTTTGATTGGCAATGGCCTCTAATCGTTCCGTTTGGTACTTGATTTCCGCGTTCATCGCCGCTGTAACTTTAAGGGCTTCCGCAAATTCGGAAAAACCTTCAAGTTCCTTATCTATGGATATAGACTGCTGTTCCACTATTCCTTCCATAACGGCGACCATTCCATTCAAAAATCCTTCAGATATTTCACGCGCTTTCTTCTTGATGGCTGAGGCTAAATCATTCGTATAGTTTAAAACGTATTCACCTGTAATATCGACTTGAGGCTTTAAAGAGTTTTTTATGTAAGCTTCCGTTACCTCGATATGAAGTCCCTGCGCCTTACTTTCAAATGTTGAATCATGGATCTCCGCTTGATTAAGCGTTTTAACCGCTAATTCTTTAAGATGCCATTCAAGCTGGGTTTTCACCTTTTCTTGTAAATCGGCCAAGAATGCTTTAATACGTTCCTCACGCTCGGCCTCGGTTTTTTTCTTGGCAAATAATAGACCCATTTTAAAATCCGGCTGAGCCGATTCCAAGAAAGATTTACCTAGGTCCCGTGTAGCCGCGGGCATGATGTATGCACTTTTCAAAATTGTTTCTAATGCTTCAGCATATTGGACCTTGATGTCCTCTATACGTCCAGTTAATGATTTTTTTTCTTTTAATAGGCTGTCCACTTGATTCGTCAAGTGAATTCGCTCTTCGTGAGGAAGGTCTGATAATGCTTCGAAATCCTCGGCATGTTCCTCTTCATATTGTTCCTTCAGCCAAATAAGGTGCCTTTCGACAAGCGCTTTAGCCGATTGCATGATGGCATCTTTCCCATCATTCTGACCTTTGCCTGCCATTTCATATATAAATTGCCGAACGACTTCAATTTCATTTTCGCTATTGTTCAAATCTCTTACAGATGTATAAAAAATCCCATCAGGATATACATTCCAGTTCGCAAATGCTTCAGTAACGGAAAGCTTGAAGTCTTGGAAGCTAAGCTCATTCTCATCATGCTTATCGATCATATTGATAATTAAGTATGTCGGCTTTTCAGCCTCCAACAATTCTTTGGTGAATAGGAAGTTGACTTCTGATTGGACGTGATTATAATCCATAACATAGAAGACGACATCAGCTAAATGCAAGGCGGATTCCGTAGAAACTCGATGTGCATCATCCGTCGAATCAATTCCTGGCGTATCCATGATTGCACATGATTCCGGCATTGAAAAGTGATTGGAACTTATCGTTATTGCCGATACTGAATCACCATCCTTGGCAAATTTCTTGACCTCTTTAAAATCATAAGGTGCAGGAAATAAGACTGGAGGCTGATGATGGTAAAAGACTTTGGCATAGTCTTCCCCTTTTTGGACCTTTACCGTATTTGCACTCGTTGGAATCGGACTTGAAGGCAATACTTGATCACCAAGGAGAAAGTTGATCATACTTGATTTACCCGCTGAAAAATGCCCGCAAAAAGCAATGATGAACTCCTCATCATTCACTTTCATGATTAATTGTTTCAGTTTATCTGCATTGCCTGTATCGCCTGCCGATTGAAATTTATCATACATGGCAGTCAAAATCCCCAATTTGGACCGTTGTTTTACTGTTTCTTGAATCATGAATCCATACCCCTTAATCTATCGTCATTTTAATACTCTTATTGTAAACGATTTCGTTTGTTATTCATACAGTCAGCTTTAGTTTTACTTTATGATTTATTATAGGCCATGTTCAAAAAAAAACCACCTATTGGCGGATTCATGCAGTTTGATTCATATCTTGTTAATTCATTTGAATAAAAAGGCTCTTTTCGTAAAGATTGTTGTTTTTAAAACGAAACTATTTAAGGTTGATTGGAGCGGAAGTGCGAGACTCCTGCGGGAGCAGCGGGACAGGTGAGACCCCACAGGCGTTTACGCCGAGGAGGCTCACCGCCCGCCCCGCGGAAAGCGAGCATCTGGAGGGGAAATCAACCACAACTCACTACCTGGTAAATAGCAACAAAGTATGTGAAAACAGCCATAAAAAAAACCAGGATGATTACCTGGTTGTAGGAGTGGGGTTAAATGCAGCTCGGTTTTCCATTGTTGACCCGGTAAAGGGTTTAACTGCCTTTGCCGGTTTTTGAATATTATTTAATACATGTTTCATCACAAAACCATATGTAGCGATTGTCAATAAAATGAATAACCAGACCATTACCAACACCATCCTCTTATATATTGAGTAGCTTTAGTTTTATTATAAAATTTATCGATATTTGATTGAGAATAATTTTCATCTTCATTTAGAATCTTATCATGAACGATAATCATTTTCAATAAGAAAATAAAGTTTTTATTATTTTCCCTTAAAAACCGTAGAATATTCCGTATGTTCCTTTAATGCCTTTTCTTCGAGGGGGATTCGAACCGCCATCATCCATGCGTTCAAAAAACTAAAGATGATAGCTGTATAATATGCATTGAATAATAAAGAAATAACTATAATCTCCGTTGCCACTATTATATAGTTCGGATGTTTGAAATATTTATAAGGACCTTTAATGACTACTTCGGCATTAGGAACCACTATGATTTTTGTATTCCAATGTTTTCCCAATGAACTGATCACCCAAATCCTTCCCGACTGCGCAATCAGAAAAAGGGTCAGCCAAATCGGCCAAAGTCCAGGCACATCCCTTTCATAAGCGAGCACTTCAATAATGAGAACAATAAAAAAACTAAGGTGCATAATAACCATCCATCTGTAATGGGACTTACCGTATTCTACAGCTCCTGCACCTTTCAACTGCTTTTCATTTTGTTTGGCAATATATAATTCAACCAGGCGCTGAATGGCAATCAAGATGATGAAAATGGCAAAGAGCATCATTCCCACCTCATTAACACAAGTTCAGATGAAAAACCAGGCCCCAATGCTACAGCCAATCCCACCTCACCTTTATTCCCGCCACGCTGCATGAATCTCTCAAGGACGTACAAAATAGTTGCTGAGGACATATTTCCAAATTCCCTTAATATTCTCATTGATACTGCAGTCATGCCTTCATCGAATCCTAGGGATTCGTGATAAGCATCAATTACTTTTTTCCCTCCAGGATGGGCAATGAAATCTTTTACATCCCCGAGATCCATTCCATTTCCCGCTAAGAATTCTTGAACATTCGGTTTAAGCCAATCCTTGATGATTGTAGGGATATCTTTCGAAAAGATCACATATAAGCCTTGGTCTTTAACATCCCACCCCATTACATCCAATGAATTCGGCATTAGCGTGGATTGAGAATCCAAAAATTTCAAATGTCGTCCTTTTCTTGAATACTGTTCATCCGGCACTTCATCACCGCAAACCAAAACACAGCTTACTCCATCAGAGAATAAGGAGGTTCCAATTAAATTACTTTTGGAGATATCATTCCTTTGAAAAGTCAGACTGCATAACTCCACACTTAAAACAATGACCTTAGCCGTCGGGTACGCTCGGCAATATTCAAAAGCACGTGATAGGCCGCTCGCTCCCCCTGCACATCCAAGCCCCCATATCGGAATTCTTTTTGCATGCGGGTTAAATGGAAGTTCATTCATTATCCTGGCATCAATGGTCGGGGTAGCCACCCCGGTGCTTGATATAAAAAAGAAAGCATCTAGTTCGGATGCCTGCAGCTCTTCTTTTAAAAATTCTGAGTTGGTTAAACATTTTTCTATAGCCTCTTTCCCAAACTTTACAGCCTGCTTTATGTATAAATCATTCCGATCAGCAAAAGAATGATCCTTTTTAAACCAATCAAGATCATTTGAAAAATATCGATTTTCCACTTGTCCATTCGTAAAGGCCTTTAATAGCCGATCTATACTCTTAAATGAGGATCCAAAGATTTCTCTTGAAAATTCCATGATTTTTTCCTGTGAAAGTAAATATGGTAGCTTTATATGTGATGCAGATAATAAATATGGCATAATCCCACCCCTTATTATTCATGATATGGTTAATATACCCACCAAGATATCATTTATGCTCTATAGCTTAATGGTCATCTAAGGTGAAACTCTTGAATTTTTCGCAGCAGAACTAAGACAACATGCTTAGCCGGCAATATCGCCACCTCCTTAGCATTTGCGAGAATACAATCATGGATATTACACCTCCCGTCATTGCGGGCCATACAAAAATGTATAGGTTTACATGAAGCAAGCAATTTACCCATTTCATTGGATGGCGTAGGTACCCTACATATCACAATGATCAAAATGTAATCGGAAACAATAAAACCCCCTTACCTAGAAAGTCGGTAAGGGGGCTGCTTTCATTCTTCCTTCTTTACTGAAGATTGATTTTGTACTTGTATTATGATGTTTTGAAACTCCTCTTTACCGCACACACTGCACCTATACTCCTGACTTAAAATGGTCCGACAATGAATACAATATTTTTTCTCCATCTCTATCACTACTTTCCTGAACATATACTATCAATATATTCAAAAAGTGAAGAGAGTTTCCTTTTATCTGACAAAACTCCATTTCATTAAAAAACTTCATTTAACAATGATGAGTTTTCGGACTAATAAAAAATGCCCCCTAATCCTCATCATCTGTGGATTAGGGGGGCATTTAATAGTTTACAGAATCTATTTTTAATCAGGCAACATTCTGTCTTTCAACACGGGCTTCCTTTACTTTCCCTTTTGTAGGGACGATGTTAAAGACGATATTCAAGAAAATGGCTGTCAAACTTCCAGCCACGATTCCATTATCCGTTAATATTTGAATGCTTTCCGGAATTTTAGCAAATAGCTCAGGAACGACCGTTACCCCAAGTCCCATACCTACGGAACAAGCGATGATCAATAAGTTTTCTTGAGAGGCAAAATCTACCTTACTTAACATCTTAATTCCAGCGGCAATTACCATGCCAAACATGGCCACCATTGCCCCGCCTAACACGGACGAAGGGATAATGGTCGTGAATGCACCAATTTTCGGGACAAAACCAATGAAAATGAGCATCCCTGCCGTTGTATAAATGACATTTCTTGTTTTAATACCCGACAATTGAATTAAACCGACATTTTGTGAAAAAGCTGTATAAGGAAAAGCATTAAACAAACCGCCAAGCATGATGGCAAGCCCTTCAGAACGGTATCCGCGTGCCAGATCATCTTCCGAAATCTCTTTGTCCGTGATTTCTCCTAAGGCATAATAGACGCCAGTCGATTCCACTAAGCTGACTATCGCCACCAAAGTCATGGTAATGATCGCAGTGATGTTGAAAGTCGGAGTGCCAAAGTAGAAAAAATGTGGCAGATGCAACCAACTTGCACTTGCAACTGAGCTAAAATCAACTTTCCCAAGGAAGAAAGCTGCAAAAGTTCCGACTAACAGTCCTAATAATATAGAGATGGAGCGCACGAATCCCGTTGAGAATTTATACATGAAAATGATGAAAAGCAAAGTTCCAAAACCAAGGGCTACGTTATCCAAGGCTCCAAAGTCAGCAGCACCTTGTCCGCCCCCAAGATTGTTGATGGCGACAGGAATGAGTGTGATCCCGATGATCATAACGACTGAACCAGTAACGACCGGCGGGAAAAACCTAGCCAGTTTCCCGAAGAATTTACTAATTAAAACGACGATTAATCCCGACACTAAAATGGCCCCATAAATGGTGGTGACTCCATATTGGGTACCTACCGCAATCATTGGGCTGACTGCCGTGAATGTACAGCCAAGAACGACGGGTAGGCCGATTCCAAAGAATTTATTTTTCCAGACTTGCAATAAGGTCGCTATTCCACACATTAAGATGTCAATCGAAACTAAATAGGTTAACTGAGCAGCAGTTAAACCTAACGCTCCCCCAACAATCAATGGAACGACGATCGCACCAGCATACATTGCAAGAACATGTTGTAATCCTAAGGAAGCAACTTTTAATGGTGATTGATTAGACATTGACAGTTGCCCCTTCCATTTCCTCAACGAAAGTTATCTCACCGAATTTCAACTTCGCAATTCGTGCCAGGGATTCCACTTGAAACCCTTGTTCCCGAAGGTCCTTACCACCACTTTGGAATGCTTTTTCAATAACGATTCCGATTCCGGCCACTTCTGCTCCAACCTGCTCACAGATATCCACCAAGCCCCGAGCCGCTTGTCCGACCGCAAGGAAGTCATCGATGATCAGAACCTTATCACCAGCTTCTATATATTTATTGGAAACTGTAATTGTATTGGTTTCTTTTTTTGTAAAGGAATGAACGGACGCCGTCACTAAATCATTTGTCAAAGTGAGTGATTTACGTTTACGGGCAAAAATTAGCGGAACTTCCAATTCCAAGGCAGCCATCAAACCAGGTCCAATGCCTGAAGATTCAATGGTCAGCACTTTCGTTATTTCCTTTTGTTCGAAACGTTTAACGAATTCTTTACCTATTTCTTTCATCAGCATAGGATCCATTTGATGATTCAAGAATGAATCTACTTTTAAAATATCTTCTGATAAAGCTTGACCCTCGGACAAGATTTTTTCCTTTAAAAGTTGCATGAAGGTTCCTCCCAATCTTGGATGTTTATTGACCTATAAACCATGCAAATGTTTCCCAGATATAAAAAAACCCAAGAAACATTGCAGCACTTTTTTGAGTGAAGCAATATTTCTTGGGCATGAATGAAAAATGAAACAGCAAAATCCTTCCATTATGCAACAAGATCAATTACTCACCCATAGTCGAATTATTTACGGTAATCCGGTAGAAACTTGCAGGCCATATTCCTGCTATTATACGAGTGAAACTTTATATTTTATTAATATATAAATTATAACAACGCTGTCTTATTTTGAAAAGTCATTTTTAACAAAAACCGAACTTTCAATTAAAAATATAAAACATTATTCGTAATTTTAAAAAATTGCGAAATCACCAAGACTAATTAACCTGGATTTACCATCAACAAAAAGCCATCACTTGAAATTACGGGTATTTTTCAAAAAATTAGAAATATTATAGTCGGAATAACGGCGGCCTCTTTTTATTCGCCTAAATGATACCTTTTATTGATGTTAACAAAAATGCCCACCGGGTTCATAAGGATTTAAATTGTGTGAACCATTGAAAAAAGAAGAAGACCTTGATAATTATTCCAAGGCCTTCTCTAATTAAATTCATTTGATTTTATAAACTTCTTTATATTTATTTTCAAGATACTTTATTAAATACTGAACATTCAGGCCTTCCCCTGTCGTTTCTTTCAAAATCTCTAGGGGCTCTTTTGTTTTTCCATATTTATGTATCTTTTCATTAAGCCATTTCCTGATTGGAGCAATATCACCCGCTTCCAAAAGCCCATCAAAATCAGGCAAATCTTTAAGCATCGACTGCTTGATTTGGGCTGCATACATATATCCCAATGCATACGATGGGAAATAACCAAAACTTCCATCTGCCCAGTGTACATCCTGTAACACGCCCATTGCATCATTTTCAGGAACAATTCCCAAATAATCCTTGTATTTTTCATTCCAGACTTCCGGTAAATCCTTCACTTCAAGTTCTCCATTAAAGAGAGCCTTTTCCAGTTCATACCGAATCATTATATGTAGGGGATAAGTTAGTTCATCTGCTTCAATACGGATGAACGATGGTTTTGATTCGTTAATCCCCCGGTAGAATTCATCCAGCGTCACATCATTGAATTGTTCAGGAGCATATTCTTTCAATAGGGAGAATTTATTTTTCCAGAAGCTATAGTTCCGTCCAATGAAGTTTTCAAAAAACAGGGATTGGGATTCATGGATTCCCATTGATGTCCCATTATCGAGCAGTGTCCCGGTTAACTCTTCGGCGATATTCTGCTCATAAATGGCATGTCCACATTCATGAATGGTACCAAAGATCGCCCCCCTAAAGTCACATTCATCGTAACGGGTCGTCACCCGGACATCGCCCCTATTTATTCCAGTAGCAAAAGGGTGAACTGTTTCATCCAGCCTGCCAGCCTTGAAATCGTATCCTAGATGTTTTAAAACTTCCAGGTTGAGGCGATGCTGTTTTTCTTTTGGAAATTCTTTATAAAGGAACGCTGTTTCAGGTCTATTTTCGCTTTTTGCAATCTGTTTTACCAGAGGTACTATACTCGACCGAAGCTCACTGAATACACTGTCAAGTAAATCTACAGTCATGCCGGGTTCATACATGTCTAAAAGGGTATTATATTTCTGTCCTTCGTATCCCCAGTACTCTATGAATTTACGGGTATAAGCAACAACTTGCTCCAGATAAGGTTGGAATAACGAAAAATCCGCTTTTTCCCTTGCCTCTTCCCAAGCACTTTCAGAGCGGGATTGTAAAATGACGAATTCCTTATATTCGTTTGCAGGAATCTTCTTATTCCTTTCAAACTCTTTTTTACACTCTTGTACCATCTTATTCGTCGTTTCACTAAGAGAGGCTTCCCCCTTCGAAAGTTCCGTAATGAAGGATTCCATCTTTTTACTTGTGATCATATTAAAAACCTCAGAGGAAAGCACCCCGATCACTTCAGAACGCTGCTCAACTCCCTTTTTCGGTGCACCTGTCCGTAAGTCCCAAAAAATTAACGCGAGCGCTTCATTATAGGCCGAGATTTTCTTGACATATTCTTTAAATTCTTTTTCTATCAAATCTATACCTTCTTTTTCCATATTCACTGCTCCTTCCAACTACACTTTACCATATTATACAAAAATCTTTCTTATCAGAACTACTCCGTTAAAAAAAAATAAGAGCCAAGGGCACCTCTCCCATGGCTCTTAGATTAAATTGACTTAAAGCGTTACAGGAAGAACGGATACAATCTTCTCTTTCACCTGTTCCGAGAGATCCTTTTCCATCAAAATCTGTACGGTTCCCGAATCATTGCTAGTCCTGATCAAACGCCCTATTCCCTGACGCAATCGAAGGAGCATGTATGGAAGATCCACTTCTTCGAATGCATCGGTAACCGAATTACGTTTGGCCTCGAACACTGGATCGCGTGGCGGGAATGGAAGTGAGTGTATCACTACATTTTGTAATGAAGGCCCTGGAACATCAAGTCCTTCCCATAAATGATAGGAGAAAAGAACAGATTGCTCATTCTCTTGAAACTTCTTAACAAGCTCGCTGATTTCCGCTTCCCCTTCAAAATAAAAAGGATAGGATGATGTTGGGCAGTTTTCCTTAAACCAAAGCAATTCTTCTTTTGATTGGTATAACACAAGCGTTCGGCCCTCATTTTCCTCAATTGACTTCATGGTGTATTGAAGTTTAGCCAATTGGTCTCCGTTTTCGAAGGCAGGCATGTTCATTTTCATGACTTCATCGTAATCAAATGGTGATTCAACAGAGAAGCTGTCATACTTCTCTATCCCTAAGCTATCTGCAATGTATTGGAAGGATTTATTATCCGATAATGTCGCCGATGAAAAAATGTAAGGGATTTTTTTAGAGAATACCTGTTCAGACAAAATATCCTGTACAAGCCTTGGCATAATGACCAATGTTTTGGTCATTTCATTTTCTTCAAACCAGGAAACGGCCTGTTCATCCTTCACAAATAGAGAAATGGAGTAGCCCAGCTGTTCTAAATATTCTTCTGTCACTTTTAAATCATAATCATTGATCGTATACATTTCCGCCTCGAAAACAAGGTTCTCCTCTAACTCTTCAACCTTTTTATGCAGCTTTTGCGCAAAGCTTGTTATTTCCTTGGACATTGGGATTTCATAACGATTAGATCCGGTGACATGTATGGATTTTTCATCCAACAAATCAAAAAACTCTTCATTGATATCAATTAAGTCCTCAATGATGTATAAGGTTTCTTCACGAACCTGATTGGCAGTAAGCAATTCTAAAACCGAAGCAAGGGTTTGTTCCCCAACTTTATAAGTTAAAGCCTTTTGAGCAGCAAATTCCAGTAGATGACCTTCATCAAAGACAACACAGCTATGTTCAGGCAACAGTGGCAACTGTCCTTCACGCTTACGTTTTTCCTTAGTCCAAACATGTTCCATGAAGAAGTCATGTGAACAAATGATCAAATCGCTTGATTTTCGGTAGTGGTCCCGCGATAGGGTTTGTCCACAACGATGGCGCTTATCACAAGTAAAACAGTTTTGAAGCTGATCCCAGCCAACTTTAGACCAGTCTTCATCATTTAAATATGGATACTGTTTACGGTCCCCATATGCTGAATAAGCGTTCATCGATGAGTTATCATGGACAAACTTGGGAAGTTCATCATAGAGTTGATCTATTCCCTCTGAATCTTCATGATTCACTGCGTAATCCAATTTCTTAAGACATACATATTGATCGTGATATTTGGCAAGCCGAACATCCACTTCAATACCTAAAGCATTCTTAATTTTTTGGATGTCGCCTTCTTCTTTGACAAGCTGTTCAATCAGCGTTTCGTCTGCACACGAAATAATTGCCGGTTTATTCGTATATCTCGCATAACAAATCGCATATAGTAAATAGACCAAGGTCTTACCGGTCCCTACCCCTGCTTCAGCAAAGCTTACATTCTTTTCTTTAAAGGCTTTTTCTAACTGAAAAGCCATGAAGATTTGTTCATCACGCAGCTCAAATCCTTTTTCGGGAAGAATATCGTAAAAAACATCACCGATCCATTCTGAAAGCTTATCGTAAAAAGAATCTTCCTTTGTTACCGAAAAAGGCAGTGTTTTAAGCATCTTGGTCTCCCCTTTTATCTATCATCAGTGTATCGATCCGTATCATAATATTTCTAGGCAAAAGGATATTATCCTTTATTTCACATTAATAGTCAAGATATTTACCCTACCATAAGAAACGAAATGTAAAAAGTATGTTTTTCTTCTATGTATGCTGCCATGTTTCCAGACTATGTAAAATAAAAGACAGGCTCCAAAAGAGAGCCTGTCTGTAAATAATATAGGGTTGAATTAAGCTTTGTTTACGTTTGATGCTTGTGGTCCACGTTGACCTTGTTCTACATCAAATGTAACGTCTTGGCCTTCTTCAAGTGTTTTGAAACCTTCGCCTTGGATAGCTGAGAAATGTACGAATACATCGTCTCCACCTTCACGTTCGATGAATCCTAAACCTTTTTCTGCTTTAAACCATTTTACTTTACCTTGTTCCATTTTTGTTGCCTCCTAGTGTGTTCTCCACACATTATATTACTATCCTTGCTCAAAAGAATATTAAGGTATTCCTTAAATCTGAACAAAAATAATTCATTATTAGAATAACAGAAAAGGAAATGATAAGCAAGACTGGAACCTATTATGAATAAATCGTCCTGACTATTGAAATCCTCCGTTATATTTTACCTACTCATTCACCTTGAGGCTGTCTCGGCGGCCTTTTTCCCCAATATTGATAAAGGTCTGCACGGATGAAACCATTGAACAGTTTCCTTTTTTTCGTTGCCGGCTTACCGTAATGCTGTTCGAAGTCAGGATTGGAGGTAATCATGTATACTGACCAGGTGTCAAGCTTCTTGAAAGCTTGACCCATTTCTCTATACATCTGCTCAACCGCTTTTTGCTCACCAAGACGTTCTCCGTAAGGCGGGTTCCCGACAATGACACCATACTCTTTCCTAGTCGAGATATCCCTCACCTGCATTTGTTTGAATTCAATCAGATCACCAAGGCCGGCTTCAAAACTATTCGCTTTAGATATATCGACCATTCGATGGTCAATATCACAGCCGGTTATGTCCAAGTACTGATCATAATCGGCTAAATCTTCAGCCTCAACCCGCGCTTCATCCCAAACCTTGCTGTCCATCCATGACCATGTTTCAGAAACGAATTCCCTGTTAAACCCAGGTGCTATGTTCTGCCCAATTAAGGCAGCCTCGATAGGAATCGTTCCAGATCCACAAAATGGATCAATGAAAGGTTTATCCGGTTTCCAATTGGTCAGCATGATTAACGCAGCCGCCAATGTTTCTTTAAGGGGCGCCTCCCCCTGCCCTGTGCGATATCCCCGTTTATGCAAACCAGCACCTGAAGTGTCCATGGTAAGTGTCACTACATCTTTTAAAATAGACACTTCAATTTTAAACAAAGGACCAGTCTCTGCAAACCAAGATACTTGCTTATATTTGCTTTTCAATCTATCAACAATCGCCTTTTTGACGATAGCCTGACAATCAGGAACACTGTAAAGCTGTGACTTAACCGATTTTCCACTCACAGGGAACTCAACATCGGCTGATAAGTAATCTTCCCAATTCAAGGCCTTTGTTTTTTCAAACAACTCATCAAATGAATATGCTTTAAATTCTTCAACTTTAATTTTAACCCTGTCGGCACTCCGCAGCCATAAATTAGAGCGGGCAATGGCAGATTGGTCCCCTTTGTACGTGATCTTACCATTCTCGACTTGACAATCGTAACCAAGATCCCGAACCTCCTTAGCGACAATTGATTCCAATCCCATTGCTGATGTTGCGATAATATCGAATTGTTTCATTTATCCTGCACCTTCTTTCCATTAATCCAACTCTATTGCATATCTACCTAAATTCCCCTAATTAAGAATAAGGTATCGATTTTAGACATGTAAACCTTATTTAAAAGTTCCACTGGTCAATTTATATTTTGCTTATAGTCCGTCATTGATTGCCTAGATTAAATGTCATTGTCATGTAGTAGAGCATTTTTTTAATAACCGGGATCAACGCGATAAAATAAAGTTTAACTCAATTATCTATGTATCAATAAGGTAGGCTGCAAATATTCATGAATGAAATCCTCCAAGGCAACGAAAGGCCATTTATTCACAAACAATTATGTATACTCATAACAAAATGCTTAAGGCATGTCTTAATACCTTCAAATAAGGGCAATCAGTAAAGGTAAAAAAACCTTTTATAAATAGGGTACCCATAATCCAGGAAATGCTTAACACTTCAACGCTATTTTTTAAATCGTTACGGTCAGATGTCAATTAGCCATTGTCCTTCTGCTGAACACTTTCAATTAGAAATCTTTCGATGGAATTAAAAAGTTGCCAAGACCTTAGTTTAACACAGCATGGTTTCAGAAAACGAAAAATAATTTGGAATGCCCGGCTTTTTATTAATGGGCAATTCCCAAAAACAAAAACTCTCCTTTTAAAAGGAGAGTTGTGCTTTTGGTGTCATATGATAACGTTCTGTAAGCCATGTTTTGTTCCTCAGTACTGCAAGCGACTCGCGTCTCGTACTTCGGCGGTAATCATCTATCTACAGAAGCATGGCTTCTGTCCTTCTCCTCGTTCAATTCCAAGGAAGAAAGCGCCCCTACCATTAATTTGGGTTTCTCGCTCGTGGGGTTTACCTCGTTCCACCCTTTACATTTCTGTAAAGGCTCCGTCACTGTGGCACTTTTATAGGTATTCATGCCATATCCAAAAGGACTTAGGCATTTTCCCAGCCGTCAGCAATCCAAGATTGCTGCCCAAGCTTATTTTTTCGCCAGGCACGAACACTACGGACATCGCAGTCCGTGCGAGCATGGACTTTCCTCTACTGCAAAAATGCAGCAGCAATTACCCAAACGTTAACATAACATAATTGATTATACTCCATTATTCATTAAAACACAATACCTAAATCAATTTCACTTTTAATATGCAAAACCTCAATCAAAAAGCTTGTTTCCAAAAACGTGCTTTTCCAAGTTGGATAACCGTTTAAGGATGTCAAAGTTAGTGGTTCCCGGAGTAGCACTGGGAGCAGGTTGATTTGGACGTTTTGTACTCTCTTCGGCTTGTTTTTTCAATTTAAGATTTTCTTGTTTAAGATCTTCAATTTCCTGATGGAACACTTCATAATCTTTAATGATCAGATCCAGGAATTGATCCACGTCTTCTGGTTTATAACCGCGCATTGCTGTTTTAAAATCTTTTTCAAGAATATCTTTAGCCGTTAATTTTATCTTATCGGATAGCATAAGACTTCACCTCAATACTTTCGCCAATACAATCGACTTTTTATTATTTTTTCAAATCTGCTTGGGTTTGTCAACGAAACACCTTTTTATCTGCATAATGATGTTTCAGTGAACGATATGTCCCCCCATGAATCTGTATCTAAATTTCATCATAATATGAATATGCTTTAGAAACAACTTTTAATCCATAATTATTTTCACTCCGTCATTCTTCGGACCAGCTGCCTTCTTCCGCAGCCAGTTGCAGATCATCAAAGTTTATCTGATAGATGGGGTATGGCTGTGTTTCAGCCTTTTTCATCGCTTCGAAATATGGATATCGTGCTGACCCTTCTTTTTCGGCTTCGAAAATGATGAGCATGGCGTCACTTTTATGAACCATATACCTATTTTTGATTTTCAGCTGTTGCGGCCCTTCATATGGTTTGTTGAAAATGGACTCAACAAAATCGGCACGGGCCAATATGGAACGGTAATAGTCTTGATTCGTCTCGTTCCATGACTCTTCCTGTTTCAGGAAAGGAGTTAGCACCCCTAATTTAAGCTGACTGTATTCTTCCTGTATATCGAACACCACTTCGGCACCCCATAGCTCCGTACCCAACTGACCTGATATGATCACCCATTCCAGCCCATCTTCCACCAATGGCAGAAGACGTTGCTTCATCGCTTTCTTAATATATTTTACGGCTTCATGGTCATTTTTGAATATCCCGAATTCAAAAGCCTTATAGCCAGTCATATACAAAACCTTCATTGCTTGGTTAATCTCCCTTTTAACATGTTTATGTAAGAAAATAAGGGCTAATTAGGCCCTTACTTTTTTTAGTATCCGAAAGGCGTAGGCGGACAGCATGGGTTAATCGGCGGCCTTCCGCAAATCAAGTTTTGCGTAAAGCATTGGTTCACCACGGATTGAGTATGTGGGAAGTAATGCTTATACGTGTTCAAATGTTTATTGACAGTTGTAGTGTGTGATGGATGAACGACAGGAATCACTGTGTTCGATACATTCGTATTAACAAATTGCTGTGTTGGAGAGACTTGCGCTGGGGCAAGTTGAGTAGGAAGTGCTTGCGTTGGGCCAAGTTGCGCTGGAGATACAGCCGTTGGACCAGTATAGGCTCCCATTACGTTAGAGTGTTTATGTTTACCGGTTGATGCGCCCATTACTCCAGGAGCGTTCCCGTATGCTCCCATTACATTGGATTTATTTCCTCCACAATTACGAAAATACATATATAATACGTCCCCTTTCATTATGATAAGTTTAGTCTTACCATTACAGACTATGAAAAAAAGGGGAGACGTGTACTGATGAAATGACCTATTTATACAGAATAAGTATAAAACTATGTATGGCCGTCAATAAGTACACTATTATAATATATGGCTACCCTTCAAATGCACTGTGGGTAATTTTCTATAAAAAGGAATAGAGACTGTCTTTTAATGATGTAAAAATAACAATCGTTAAACAAAGGACAACAAAAAATAGAAATAAAGTCGTTTTATACATTTCTCCGCTCCGCTTTCAACTTAAATTTATTTGATGTAAAGGTATGAAATGAATGCTTCGGAAATTCACCCTCAACTCTTTCCATTTTACACATTATAGTTGAAGGCTACAATATTTGTATCCATATTTTTTATTTTCGGCATTTCGCACTTAAAAACAATTCTGATTCGCTTATCTTATTCAGACATACCCTTGGAATCCTCTTTCATTTCGAGACGCTTGATCCTCTTTTCCAATTCCGACTTTTGTTTCACCACAATGGTACCTTCCCTCAACATCTCTTGATGGGCGTTTAATGCACATTTTAGAGCATTGCCGACTTCCTTAAATTGATGTTCATATAATTTTGCACATTCAATCTGTGCCTGTATCCTTATTTGAACATTCCCTTTTAAGGCGACCTCCTTCCAAATTTCCAACGCTTCGTTGAATTGTTTTTGCTTCTTTTTCTGAAAGGCTATGGCATGGCCAGCTATTATCCGATCTTCCTCATTTCCCGCTTCCACTATTTTTTCATAAGTCTCGACCGATTCATCTTTTTTTCCTAGATAAGCGAGCCAGCGTGCAATTTCCATGGAATCTTCCGTATATCCATCAATTTGGAGGATTTTCCGGGACAAATGAATATACAATGTGATCAGTGATAAAATATCCAATTCATTATGCTTCATGATCCCAAATAAAATTTCCGGATTTTTCCTCTCGACAAAATCAAAATAAATCATCGGTGCCAAATATCCAGGAATATCATCTTCTCTATGTACACCTAGAATATCCGTTTCGACTGCTGATAATTTAACTCGTTCCAATTTGTTTCTCCAAAGGCGTCTTGAAGCATGATACAAATCGAAATGTCCGAATTCCGGTAGTTTTGGAACATGTTCTTTAATCAAGGTATGTCGGGTTTTCAGCTGGGGCCAATCAAAGGATTTACCATTATATGTGACAAGCGTTTCGTAATTGATGTTTTCCAAAAAGCTTTGGTAAAGCGGTATTTCACTTCCGGGCTGCGGCAGGATATGTTGTTTCACCACAACTTCATCACCTTCTAAATAGGCATAACCCAGTAAAAAAATGGTATTTCCCGCTCCGCCTCCAAGTCCTGTTGTTTCCGTATCGAAGAAAAACAGGTCTTCACTTTTAACGCCCCTAGCGGATAAGGGATGCTCCAATGGAGTTTGATTCCATTCTTTTACGATCTTTTTCAGCTCAGAAAATGCATATAACCCGTGTTTGTGATTTATAGGGTAGCGGACCTCCCTAATGAAACAATAGTCATCATCGAAATGAAAGGAAACGGTATCGTTCTTCAGCCACTTTTCAAGATATGGAATTTCTTCCTTCACTGCTTGGCTATTTTCTTGTTCAGGAGAAGGATGTTTCACTGGTTCTATGTTCATATGCGTTTTCATACGGTTCAATTTATTTTTCAAAGACAAAAAAATACACCTCTTTTCACTTATCCCCGTATCTATGATTGTTTTTCCTTACAAAATTGGCCTAATAACTGTTTTGCATCATTTTTGGCTGTTTTCGCAGCGGATTCCGTTCCGATACAGGAAGGACAGCCGCCTTCACAAGAACAATTTCCGATCATGGATATGGTTTCCAGTAGGATGACTTCAGAGTTTTCATATACTTTATCACTTAGCCCTATACCCCCCGGATAACTATCATAGATAAAAATGGTTGGTTTTTCATTATGTGCTGCCTTAACCTGTGGATAAACATGGATATCATGCGGATCACACATAACATATAACGGAATCATGTAATTAAGAGCATGGGATGCACCTATCATTCCTTGCTCTATTCGATTTTCGTCCCACTCGAATATATCAGGCTCCATGGAAAGCATTGCCGAACTCGTGTGCAGTTCCATCTCAGGCAGGCTGATTGGCCCTGAACCAATATTTTCATGAGTTTCAAATTTGATTTTTTTGAAGATCGTAGGCATCGCCCGGATGGCGACGTCACCAAAGGCAGCTGTGGTAGAAGCGAAAGTTCGCTGTTTATCCACTTCCAATACAGACAACTGCACAGCAAGGTTAGCATCCGTATAATAGTCCACATTGACTTCACGTACATAAGCTTTCTTTTCATCCCAATCAAGTTCTTCCACCTGAAATTGCATTCCCTGGTGCAAATAAATGGCTTCATCGTGGAGAAGGGTCATTGCACTGAACGTATCCATTTCTCCTATGACCCGGTTAACCGGTGCATTCGTTTGGTCGATGATTACGACATTTTCCTGTGCAGCCGAACGCAGGCTTATATTGCTTGCTGGAAAAGCATCGTTCATCCAATGCCATTTGTCCCCATTTTGGTGTAAGACCCTTTCTTCGGTAAGGAATTCCAGTACGTCCATAATCTCTGTTTTTCCAAAGGCATCACCTTTTTTAAATGGCAGCTCATATGCTGCACATTTGACATGATCAACCAGGATCAAAAGATTATCTGGATTGATTCTTGCAGTTTCTGGATTTCTGGTAAAGAAATAATCGGGATGCTGGACGATATATTGATCAAGGGCACTTGAACTGCCGACCATGATGATCAGCGCTTCACCATGCCTTCTTCCTGCTCGTCCCGCCTGTTGCCAGGCACTCGATATCGATCCAGGGTAACCAGTCATTATGCAAACCTGGAGCTGCCCGATATCGACACCTAACTCAAGAGCATTCGTGGATACCACCCCATAAATGGAACCATCCCTGAGGCCCTGTTCAATTTCTCTACGCTGTGTTGGCAGATACCCGCCACGATAGCCCCTGATTGATTTGGGCCCCAATTGCTTTGACACGAGTCCCTGTAAATAGGTCAATAGAATTTCCACACGAACCCTGCTTCGCGCAAAAACGATTGTTTGAATTTTATTTTTCAAAAATTCATTTGCGAGCTTCCTGACTTCCAAAACCGCACTCCTTCGAATGTTTAGCGGTTTATTGACTATTGGGGGATTATAGAAAACAAAATGTTTTTTCCCACTCGGGGCCCCGTTATTATCGATAAGCACCATTTGTTTTTCCGTAAGCTCTTCTGCCAACTCTTTTGGATTATTGATCGTTGCAGAAGTACAGACGAATACAGGATCACTGCCATAAAACTTGCAGATCCTTTTTAACCTTCTTATGACGTTAGCCGTATGACTTCCGAAAACGCCGCGGTAAATATGGAGTTCATCGATGATCACATACTTCAAGTTTTCAAACAATGAGACCCATTTCGTGTGATGCGGCAAGATTCCGGAATGGAGCATATCGGGATTGGTGATGACGATATGCCCTGCCTGACGGATTTTTTGCCTGATATTTGAAGGTGTGTCCCCATCGTACGTATAACTATTTATCTCGGCATCCATTTCATGTATCATTTCGTTCAATTCGCTTTTTTGATCATAACTCAGCGCTTTTGTCGGAAATATATAAAGCGCTCTAGTTTTTTCATCTTCAAGTATTTTTTGAAGGACCGGCAAATTATAGCATAATGTTTTACCAGAAGCCGTTGGGGTGACCGCTACAAGACTTTCGCCACTGACAGCCGTATCAAATGCGGTCGCCTGATGGGTATACAACCCATTTATCCCCCGTTTTTCAAGAGCATGCTTGATCTTATCATTCATTCGATCGGGAAAAGGAACATGTTTTGCCTCTTTCGCTTCAATTACTTGCCAGTGTACAATATTATCCTTATAATCCTCATTGGTTTTTAATTCCGTGATGACTTCTTGTAAATTTTTTCGCAGTTTCATATAACCACCTCATACTCCTATTCTACCGAATGAACGTTCTATGCAAAAGGGAAACTATTTCCTATTCAAAAAAAAATCAGGAAACGGCTACTCCCGCTTCCTGATCATTCTTTTTCAGTTAATTCTTCTCGACATATCGAATGATTTCTTCGGCTAGTCTGCTCGGAGCTTCCAACATTCCCATATGACCGCTTCCCTCAAGTATAACTTCATTAATATGGCTCCCTTTAACAGAAAAGGTTTTTTCAGCGGGAATTACTTTATCCTTTTCACCTGCAACCAAAAGGACTGGGAGCTTCGTCTCTTTGAGTACATGATTTCTGTCTGTTCTGTTCCTCATGGCATGCAAAGACCCAATCGCACCACTTTCACTTGTTTTATAACCGATTTCCTTTGTATGTTCAATATTCGGATCATCGGAATTAGCGAAAAGCTTTGGTACAAGTCCATCAATGAAAGGAATGATTCCATCCATTTCTATTTTCCCGACAGATTTTAAACGCCCCTCCTTACCAGCTTCATCGTCAGGCAAAGCGGTAGAATGAATCAGGGAAAAACCAGACAATTTCCCAGGAAACCTTTCTGCGAATGCCAAGGTGATATATCCTCCAAGAGAATGACCAAACATATAAACCTTTCCGATTCCCTGTTCTTCCATAAATGAAGCAATATCAGCAGCCATATCATCAATCGAGAAAGATGCCCCTATTTCTTCACTTGCACCATGCCCTCGTAAATCAATGGCAACAACTCGGTATTCATCTTTTAATTCAGCAATGATGTTCTTCCAATATTCATGACTTCCACAAAACCCATGGATGAACAACAATGTTTTATTTCCTTTCCCGGTATCTATGTAGGAAAGCTTGCTATTTTCTGTCATATCAATCCCTCATTTCCTTTACTAATCAATCAGTAACGTTATTCCCTCTATATCCGTATCTAAAACCCATTGGTTCATTCACAATTCTTCAGTCCTAACATAGCCTATAGGCAAAGGAATTTTTTAGGAAGGAGAACCGTGATGACCTCTTCTGAAAAAAATAATAATCGAAATCGAATTGAACCCTTTACCCATTTTATTAACAAAATGGATCGATTGTTTTCCGAAAGGCCTCCTAAAGGCATGCTGCAATCTCTTGACGATTTCTTCGGTTCTACTAAAGAACGCAGCTTTCCGGTTGATGTCCATGAGACAAATTCAGAGTATACCCTTACCGCTTCCTTGCCCGGTATTGCACGCAGCCAAATATCCATTGATGTGCTGACCCATGCCGTAACCATTTCTGCAAAACATGTAGATAGGCAGCATAAAACGCAAGGAATGTTTCAAAAAGAAGTTTCAGCCGGTACATTTTCAAGAACTATTTCCTTTCCAAAACCGATTGATGAAGCAAAAGTCACCGCACGACATCGCGATGGCATCCTCACGCTTCACCTGCCCAAAATTAGAGGGAATCGGATTGAAATCAATTAGGCAAAATTAAAAGCAGACTTAAATAAGTGGCTGGGTCACTTGTAAGTCTGCTTTTCCTTTATTCACCATCTAAACTTTGAAGAAGCCCCCTACTCCTTTGACCATTGACGATACTTGAGAAACTGTATTCATCATTTGTCCAGCTGTATTCATCATTTTCGTTATATCCATGGAGCCATCTTGTGTTTTGAATTGATTCATGACCGATTTGATACCAGATGGCTGGGGTTTTTGCATGAACTGTTGCTTTGGATAGGGATTATGAGCCTGCTGCTGACCTTGCGGGGGTCGTTTAGCTGGCTGCAACGGATTATCGAACGGACTAAAAGCCTGCGGCTGCAGTTGCTGATTGGACTGAATCGGCTGCATTTGTGGCATTTGCATTGGCTGCATTTGTGGCATTTGCGGCATTGGCTGCATTTGCGGTATTTGCGGTATTGGCTGCATTACACTGTTGCTCGGATAAGCTCCAACAGGCATCGCCTGCTGCTGAATTTGTTGGAATGGATGAAAGGCCGCCTGCTGATAAGGATCATGATATGGCGTCATATAGCCCCCTGTATCCTGGGTATGATATGGATACATTAATGGCCGTTCAAGATTATGATTATTTTGCAGAGGATACTGTATTGGCTGCTGGTACCCTTCCCAATATTCCGGCATTGATTGAGGATACTGTCCTTGATTTGGGGAGACTTGGTTAAAACCGGATCTCATCATGTTCAATGAGCCCTCCTCTTTTTTCATTACATGGTTCTGATAATATATGAAAAAAGAGGAAATAAAGTGTAGGTGTTTTTATGATAAAATCCGATCGATCTCCGCTTTTACATTATGAAGGATAAATTCGACTGATTGGACATGACTTTTAAATCGCTTGTAACTGGTTTTAGGAAAGAATGCCTGAACGGCCACATCAGAAAGGTTATGAGCGGTTTGTTCGATTTGCTCGGGGAAAAGATGCTTAAACTCGGTTTCTTTCATCCACTCCTTCATTCCGTTTTCCCAATCGATGCATGAGGACCTGACCTGATCAGCAAACGGCTTGACTTCCGAAAAGAAATCCTTTTCCTTTTCTTCTTTGCGTACATCCTCATAGATATCATCCGCTTGGACCGTATATTTTATTAATTGTTCGGTTAATAGCTGCAGTTTCTCTTTTTGCACAATATATTCCTCCGCACATTTGTTTCCTCTTAGTATAATCCAGTTCTTTATAAAAGGAAATTCTATCGGCTTATACGTGCAATTCGGTGAAAACCTTGTGCTTTATAATTGGTTTTTCCAGAACAATGGAAAAGGAATGGTTTACACCTTCAGCATTCACCCAATAATCCTCGGCTTTCTCAATGGCTTCCTGGACATTGTTAACCAATGTATATTGCTCTGCCCAAAGTTTGCACCTCACTGTATTTACAGTTTCCCCATATGAAATTTCCAAACGATCCAGGCTGGTACTGATCTCAGCTATCATCCTTAATATTTCCTCTGTTGAGACACTTTTATTGACCATGCTGATCCCTCCATTCTATACGTGTACTATTCTTTTTTTTAGTAGAAAGCCCTTCAAGGTTGACAAAACTAGAAGGGAATCGGCAAAGAAAGTGCTATTCACTTAATTTATTATGCCCTTCGACAACAATGGCAGAATGAAGAATGGAGTTTTAAACAAAAATACAGACAGGAGGTGATTTTATGCAGTCGAATGAAAGCAGACAGCAAGAAAACGAAAAACGACAAAAGCCGCCTACTAAAAAGGCAGGAACGGGAAACCCGAAACTTAGTGGGGAAAACCGCCCCTCAACGTAAGGCATCAATACTTGTACAATTAACAGGGAAGGCATAATCGACGCCTTCCCTGTTTCCTTTTAAAAAAACCACTTTTTGATCATTGCAGCGGTGTGCAGCTGCTTTTGTTTATGGTCATACCAATCGGTCAATTCCGGGTCTTCCTCCCATTGGGGTTCAATAAACCAATCTTTTTTAATCCTTTTATTCACATCCCATTGCTCTGTCCCCCCTGCTTGATGATGAATCAATGGATAAACTCCCCTCAGCATCGGGGTTTCATGGTACCTAGGCTTTTTTCGATATTGTTCGTAATCAAATCTAGCCCCGGTTGGTTCAGTCCTGCAGGAAAATTCATAAAATAACGGAAACAAATCTTCAGAAAATAAAAGGCCGGCCAACCTTTTCCCCAATTCAATCCTTTTATCGATATTTCTAAAATTCGAAACGGACGAACCATACAGCTTACCATTGCAGGTAGGAAATAATACAGTGCTAAAATGCATCCAGTCCTGCAGGAAAAATAATATAGAATGAAAAACGAAAGTTTGCTTTTTAATAACAGGCTTTTCAATGACGTTTTGTTCATTTATTATAAGCGCAGTGACTAACTTTTCACGATTTCCATGTTTCCAAAAGGAATACCATTCGTTCGTCATGAATTCAGTAATAAAAAAATAATGACATAAATGAAACATTGGACGCCCATACTTCGTCGAATAATGATAGAGAAGCAATTGAGGATACGCATCCTGGAATATTCTCCAATTGGCTTCTTCATAAGTTAGGAATAGGTGATGCCTGTATTTAAGGCTAAGCAAATGGGAATACCATATTCCTTCAAGGTCACACATATTCCAGCCTGCATTTCTAGAAACCATCCCGGCTAAAAAAGACCATTGTATTTCTGGGTGGTTTCTGAAAAATTGTTCATATGCCTTTGTTCTTGATATATTATCCCTATTCCCTTTCGCGGTTTGGACTTTTATGGAATGGAGCATTTGCTTTTCCGTATTCAACACTTGCATCTATGTGCCCATCCTTTCCATAGCGATTAATTGTGACATTTAGTTGTACATAAATCCTATCGTTCAAAGAAACAATTCTTTTTATTCACATATTGGATTCTTTTTTTGCTAATATAGATAAGTGAAAAAAAGGAGGGGTAAAAGTGGCATTTCATTATCCCAATGGACGAAGATTTGTACCGCAGGCTATGGAAGAAAAGAAAAGCCCACTAAAAAAAATCAGTTATAGCAACCGGGGAAAAACATTGGAAGACGATTTGAACGAAACCAATCAGTTTTATTTAGCACACGGCATTGCCGTCATTCATAAAAAACCGACACCCATTCAAATTGTTGATGTCCATTACCCGAAGAGAAGTGCTGCAGTCATTAAAGAAGCCTACTTCAAACAAGCATCGACCACCGATTACAATGGTGTTTATAAAGGAAAGTACATTGATTTTGAGGCAAAGGAAACGAAAAACAGCAGTTCGTTCCCTCTGAAAAATTTTCATGACCATCAAATTGAACATATGAAACACATCGTTCAGCATGACGGAATTGCATTTGTCATCATCCGGTTTTCCGCAATGGATGATATATATCTAATGGGTTCTGAACAACTTAGTTTTTATTGGAAGAGAATGAAAGACGGCGGACGCAAATCTATAACTCTTCAAGAAGTTGAAAGCTGTTCACGAAAGATTACTCTTGGCTTTCAACCGAGAATTGACTATATTAAAGTAGTAGATTCGCTCATCTCAGAAAATTTTTAGTTTTTTTAGAAAGGCAGGTTAGCTGTAATGGCTGAAAAATATAATACTAGAGAAGAACGCCGAAAGCAGGGGCAGACACAAAAAAAGGAACCGAACAAAGGTCCTAAGAAGCCAACCAATATGCTTAAGCGCATTTTCCTTATACTTGTTACAATCGGAATTATAGGCTTGGTTGGCGGAGGAGCTGCAATGGCTTACTTTATAAGCGATGCTCCAAAACTTGATGAAAAGCTTTTAAAAGATCCAGTCACATCCAAAATTCTCGATGAAAATGGTAAATTGCTAGCCGAAGTCGGAACAGAAAACCGGGATTATGTAAATTATGAAGACATTCCCAAACGTGTCGAAGATGCTTTCCTAGCTACGGAAGATTCACGCTTTTATAAACACCACGGGGTGGATTTCTTGCGTCTGGGCAGTGCCGTCATAGCCAACTTCAAACACGGATTCGGCTCAGAGGGTGCAAGTACATTGACGCAGCAGGTTATCAAGCGTTCTTATTTAACACCTGATAAGACCATTAAAAGGAAAGTCCAGGAAATGTGGCTAGCCATACAGCTTGAAAGAAAATATACAAAACAAGAAATTTTCGAAATGTATGTGAATAAGATTTTCTTTGCAAACCGTGCAAACGGGATATTAACTGCTTCCCATACTTATTATGGAAAAGAACTAAGCGAATTGAAATTGAATGAAGTGGCCATGCTTGTAGGTTTACCGCAAAGCCCAAGCCGTTATGACCCTTATAAACACCCAGAACGCGCGAAAGAACGCCGTGATATTGTCCTTCACTTAATGAATAAACATGGATATATCACTGAACAGGAAATGAAAAATGCACAAAGCATCGATATAACAGAAGGACTTCAAGAAATCGATAAAAGCAAAAAAGACACGACTGCTTATGATGCATTCATCGATTTGGTCATTGAGGAAGTCGGACAAATGGGTGACTATAACGTCTTTACCGATGGTTTGGAAATCCATACGACCATTGATAAAGATGCCCAAGAATATGTCTATAAAATGTTGAACAGTAATGAAATCATCAATTATCCAAGTAAAGATCTCCAAGCTGGAGTCACCTTACTAGATACTGAAACTGGTGAAATTAAAGCAGTTGGCGGCGGCAGGAACACGACGGTTAAACGCGGCTGGAATTATGCAACGGACGCCAAGCGTTCACCTGGTTCGACCATTAAGCCAATTCTGGATTATGGTCCTGCCGTAGAATATTTAAATTGGTCCACCTACCATCCAATCAAAGATGAGGAATATACCTACAGTGATGGAACACCGCTTAAAAATGCTTCCGGGAGACATTATGGTACTGTAACAGCTCGCGAAGCACTAGCACGGTCATTAAATATCCCTGCCTTAAAGACGCTTCAAGCAGTCGGCTTGGACCGGGCGCGTGATTTTGCCGTTGACCTTGGCATGCCTTTCAAGAATGAAATAAGTGAATCTGCTGCAATTGGAGGCGGTCAAGACGTTTCTACGCTTGAACTTGCCGGTGCATACAGTTCATTCGGAAACAACGGTATTTATAATAAACCGCATAGTGTGACAAAGATTGTTTTACGTGACAAAACCACCATCAAAAACAAGACGGAATCGAAACCGGTCATGAAAGATTCCACGGCTTTCATCGTGACGGACATGTTGAAGAGCGTCATTAAAGAACCTTATGGAACAGGAAGGCTAGCCAATATACCTAATCTTCCAGTAGCCGGTAAAACGGGTTCAACCAATTTCACGCCTGACCAGCGTGCACGGAACAACATCCCAGCCTCCGGTGTAAAAGATAGCTGGATGGCGGGTTATACAACCAATTATACAGTCGCAGTATGGGCTGGATATGATAATGCACCAGGCAATAAAATGGAATATCTTGGCGATTCATCTCAAAGGATCCCTAAATCAATTTTCAAGAACTTGATGGAACATATGGCTCAGTCAAAAGAAACGAAAGACTTTAATCAACCTGACAGTGTTGTGAAGGTTGGAATCATAAAAGGTTCCAATCCAGCTGTTAAAGCCAATCAATATACACCAAGCGATAAAATCACTTATGAATATTATGTTAAAGGTCACGAGCCAACACAAGTGACGACAGAATATGAGAAAGTCGATTCACCTGGCATTAACGCTTCTTACGATAAGGAAAGTAATGAAATCAATCTATCATGGTCATATCCTAAAGGTAATGCCAAATTCGAGGTTATGATGTCCGTTGATGGCGGAGCACAGAGCGTGTTAAAAAAATCGAAGGATACTAGTTTAACGATCCCTAATCCAACCCCTGGAAGTAAATATACTTTCTCAGTGGTAGCCATAGTGGATAACCAACTAAGTGATCCTGCCAGTACATCGGTCGAAATCCCTGCAGAAGCGGAAGATCCTAAGGGTACTGACGAGGAGATTAAAGATCCGGCAGAGGGTGAAAATCCAGAACAAGAAACTCCTGCTGAGGGCGAAGAAGATAAGCAAGACGAAGGTAAAAATAACAACGGCAACAACGGCAACAACGGCAACAACGGAAATGGAATTGATAATGGAAACACTGATAATAATGGAAATGGAAACAATACTGATGATGGAAAAGGCAATAAGGATGATGAAGACGTTGGAGGTGGGGATATTGTCACCGACCCTGGGACTGTAGAAGAAGAAAAACCAGGCGAAACCCCTGACCCTAACCCGGCTCCTGAACCAGAAAAAGAGAAAGACAAGGATAAAGAAAACAAAGATTGACTATTAAACGTCTAAGCTAAATGCTTAGAGAGTTTGTAGACAAAAAGGTTTCGGAATGAGTACATTCCGAAACCTTTTTCATTTTTTATTGGATTTGAAGCAGTTATAGAGAAAGACCTTTTCTGGCCCTCGGCAAGCCCAGTTGGCCATCGCGAATACCAATGGTATGTTTAATGAATGTCAGTTTGTACAAATAACTGGATCTATACTTAGGCGTCCTACCTTGGAATACTTTCACCTCAAGTTCTTCTTTTAAAACAAAAAGGACTGTTGGCAAACGGGGTTCTGTCTAAATGTTAAAACAAAGTTGATTGGACCGGGTGTGCGTGAAACCTGCGGGAAAAGCGTGTCCAATGGAGACCCCGCAGGCGCAAAGGGCGCCGAGGGCGGACCTCCCGCGGAAAGCGGGTTCCCTACGTTCCAATCAATGTTTAAATTACAAACCCCCAAAAAAACTGTAGACAAACTCAATTTTTTATCGAGTTTGTCTACAGTTTGCGTCTAAGCTAAAAGCTTAGACGTTTCTATTATTCTTATTTATGATCATGAACTTCACATATAGTTTCTCAAATTCTCGGAACAACTCACTAAGTTGTCTATAAGAATGGAAAGAAGCGGGTCTTGCAAGGATGAAAGAAACCCTTTCAGCCGCGTTCACCGGAATATTATGAAAGGACTCTATTTGCACTTGGCAGTCACTCAATACTACTGGCTTTCCATGTATCCAGAAGACTGCATTTAAAAATAAACCGATACCCTGCTTCATGAGTCCCAAGGTCCTTCCCGCTTTTCGCTCTGAAAATAGTATGCTGCATTCGGTGTCTATTCCCTTCCATTTTTCCAGTAGTTCCTTTATATGCATTGCCCCCTTGGTCCAAGGAGCATACGACACTACATTATTATAATAAAGTATCTCATACGGGAAAGCCTCGAATGGGATTGATCCATTCCATCCTGTATAGCATTCTTTTTCCAAAATGGTTTCCTTTTCAGGGAAAAAGAACGGATGGTCCAATTCGGCCGGGACTTTTAATGATATGGACTGCGTCAATTGGCTTCTTTCCTTTTCATTCTTTTTTTTCCTTCACGGCATACTTCTAGGAGTGGGCAGGTTTCACATCTTGGTGACTGGGCCTTGCAATGATAGCGTCCAAAGAATATCAGACGGTGATGCGTAACGGACCATTCATCCTTCGGTATCTTAGCCATCAACGTTTTCTCAACATCGAGGACACTATCCTTCCAGCGGCATAATCCCAGGCGCTTGGAAACCCTCTCTACATGGGTATCTACAGCTATCGCTGGCACATCATACGCAACTGAAACGACTACATTCGCCGTCTTTCTGCCCACGCCAGGCAATTTAACAAGCTCATCACGGTCCCTGGGAACTTCCTTACCGTATTCTTCGATCAGCATTCGCGACAACTTTTGAATGTTCTTAGCCTTGTTACGAAACAAACCGATTGAGCGAATGTCATTTTCCAACTCTTCTACCGGAACGCTTATGTAATCCTCAGGCCTTTTATATTTTTGAAATAAATCCTTCGTGACTTTATTCACTAATACATCTGTACATTGAGCTGACAGAGCAACAGCAATCACCAATTCAAATGGATTGGAGTGATTCAGCTCACAATGGGCATCTGGAAACATTTCACCCATTGTATCCAGACAATATCGAACTTGAGCTTTATTCAACATATTGGTTCTCCTTCAATTTACATTACTGCTCGAGCCAGTTATAAAAGGGCACATCTTTCAATGGTTGTGCAGTTTCCGTTTTTCGGTCCCTCTTTTGATGCACTCTAAATTTTTTTCCTTGCTCCCTTGCCTGTTCCAAGGTTTTAATTCCATTCTTTTTCCACTCGAACAAAATTCGATCAATGTATCGGAAATTCAATTTACCGGAAATGACTGACTCTCTAAGAGCTGTCTTAATGATTTCAGGTTGATGGTCGTCCTCCATCCACATTGCCAATGTTTCACATTCAAATGGAGATAAAGGGCGGCCGAACTCCTGTTCAAAAATCGTATAAAGGCTCTCTCCCTCTTTTTGGACCTCAGCTGACTCTGACTGTTTCAAAGTTTTTAAGAAGCAGTCCATCATTTTTTCATAAAGTGGAGCCAACGAATATTTTTCCTGTCCGATTTCTTGACTTCCTTCAACCACCATTTCAACAAATCCCCTTTGAACCAAACGCTGGATTAAGAATAGACATTCCGTTTCCTGCAATGTCATTCGGTCAGATAGTTGGGATGGTGCAGGGAAATGGTTACCTTTATCGATAAAGCTTTGCAATTGTAATAATAGGACCATTTCTTGTTCATTCAGTCCCATTTTCTTATAGTTAGTCAACAAAAAGGATGGAATCGTTATCGTTCCTTCCTTAAACCACGCATATAAATGTTCTTTATTCATGTTATTGGACACCTCTGATTAAGTATAACATGAATATGGCTCCCCTAATAAGCTTATAATTTTAACAAAAAACGGTTATCTGCCCAATATGGCAAGATAACCGCTTCATTACGAGATCAAGGATATAAACGATTTAATAGACGTGGGAACGGAATGGTTTCACGGACATGTTCAACACCACTGATCCAAGCAACGGTACGTTCTAACCCCAAACCGAAGCCTGAATGCGGTACAGATCCGTATTTTCTTAATTCCATATACCATTTGTAAGCATCTTCGCTCAAGCCATGCTCATTGATTCTCTGTTCAAGCAATTCCTGATCATGAATCCGCTCCGAGCCGCCAATTATTTCTCCGTACCCTTCCGGAGCAATCAAATCGGCACAAAGAACGACTTCTTCCCTGTCAGGAGCAGGCTGCATATAAAAAGGTTTGATTTTGGTTGGATAATGAGTTATGAAGACTGGCTTATCATAACTTTCTGCTATCGCAGTTTCGTGCGGTGCTCCAAAATCATCACCCCATTGGATATCATCAAATCCTTGTTCATGAAGGAACTTTATGGCTTCATCATATGTAATACGAGGGAAAGGAGCTTTAATTTGTTCAAGCTTCGCTGTGTCACGGCCCAGCGTATTCAACTCAAGCTGACAGTTTTTCAAAACAGATTGGATGATGGAAGATACGAATTGTTCCTGAACCTCCAGATTTTCTTTGAATTCGATGAAAGCCATTTCTGGTTCAATCATCCAGAACTCGATTAAATGCCGTCTTGTTTTGGATTTTTCCGCCCTGAAAGTAGGTCCAAAGGAAAATACCTTCCCTAGTGCCATTGCTGCCGCTTCCATATAAAGCTGACCACTTTGTGAAAGGTATGCATCCTCATCAAAGTATTTAGTGGCGAACAATTCACTCGTTCCCTCTGGTGCGCTTCCTGTTAAAATTGGGGGATCGACTTTCACGAAACCTTCTTCATTAAAGAATTCATATGTAGCACGGATTATTTCATTCCGGATTTTCATGACTGCATGCTGTCGTTTTGAACGCAGCCACAAATGGCGGTTATCCATTAAGAATTCAGGACCATGTGCTTTAGGTGTAATGGGATAATCCAATGATTCATGAATGATTTCAATATCTTTCACTTGTAACTCAAAACCGAACGGCGAGCGTTCATCCTTTTGAATGACACCTGTTACATACAAGGATGTCTCTTGCGAAACCGATTTCGCACGTGCAAAAATTTCTTCACCCACATCAGCTTTCACGACGACACCTTGAATGAAACCTGAGCCATCACGGATTTGAAGGAATGCAATTTTACCACTGGAACGTTTGCTGGCAAGCCAGCCTCCAATGGTAACTTCTTGATCGACGAATTTGCTAGCATCTTTTATTGTAATTTTCACGGGATTTCCCTCCAAAAATAGCTTAACTCACTAGGAATTTACTCTACTTATTATACCCATAGCCCTGCTTACAAGCAAATAAATCAGGTTGCATGCCTTTTATATCACTCTTATCAATTTTTCGAGGTGTATCCGCCATATTGCACACTTTTTCACTAACGAATTTGTTGATATGGTATTTGCTCCATCCTAACTAAATGTTCAAGGCATTTTTCTGTTGAAACCAACCTTTTCCCTAACAATTTTTACCTAATTATACTGAATAGTCTAAAAATGTTGAACTTAAACAAAAAATCATATACGATATCATATATGATTAATAAAAAATCAAGGGGGATTGTCCATGGCAAAAGCAAGAGTGAAACTCAAGAAGTCAGATTATTCAGAAGAAATGGATATATTGTCGAACGGTTATATATTAATGAACGGTGATAAATACGATGTATCCCAAATAAAGTTGGATATCCCTATTTCAGGGACTGTATATGGGACATTATTAAACTATAAAGGATCATTGGAAGCATTGAAGGAAAAGATCGGCCACCCTCCTTATAATGAGCCTCCTAAAGGGCCGATCCTTTATATTAAACCTAGAAACACGTTTTCTTCTTTTTCAACTCCAGTTCCCCTTCCAAATGGTATACCTGAATTGGAAATCGGGGCGGCCCTTGGAATAGTGATCAATAAAACGGCCACTAGGGTCAAGAAAGAACATGCATCGGATTATATAGAAGGTTTTACGATCGTCAATGATATTAGCATTCCGCATGAAAGCGTTTACCGTCCTGCGATCCGTTATAAAGCCCGAGATGGATTTTGCCCGATCGGTCCCTGGGTCGTATCCAAGGAGTCCATATCCAACCCCGATTCATTAGGAATCCGTGTATTTATAAATGGGGAGCTCAGGCAAGAAAATTCAACTGTAAATCTAATTCGCTCCATTTCCCACCTCATTGAGGATGTAACAGACTTCATGACTCTGAATTCGGGTGACGTCCTTCTAGTTGGAGTTCCTGAGAATGCACCACTGGCAAAAGCCGATGATCATATTAGAATTGAAATTGACGAAATCGGATATTTGGAAAATACAATCATTTCGGAAGTAAAGCTATTAAAGGAGGGGGTTTTATGAAGAGAGCCCGTGTAGCCTATGCAGGTGCCATACATCTAGCAAGTGAATATAATGGCCGGCTCCAATTGACGGATGGCCGGATTGTCAATGAGCAAGATGTTGTCTGGCTTCCCCCGGTGGAACCCCGTACTGTATTCGCGCTTGGCTTGAATTATGCCGACCATGCGAAGGAGCTGGCTTTTAAAGCCCCGGAAGAACCCCTTGCGTTCTTAAAAGGGCCAAATACCTTTATTGGGCACCGGGGACAGACAAGACGGCCTTCTGATGCATCTTATATGCATTATGAATGTGAACTGGCAGTCGTCATCGGTAAAAAGGCGAAGAACATAAAAAAAGCAGACGCCTTTAAGTATGTAAGTGGATATACCATTGCAAATGATTATGCAATACGGGATTATCTGGAGAATTACTACCGGCCAAACTTAAAGGTCAAAAATCGCGATACCTGCACCCCAATTGGACCGTGGCTAGTGGATGCCGAAGATATTCCAGATCCTTCGAATCTTTCCATCAAGACATACGTCAACGAAAAATTGACTCAGGAAGGCAACACGAAAGACATGATATTCAGCATTGCTGATTTAATTGAATATTTCAGCGGCTTCATGACATTGAGTCCAGGCGATATCATATTGACAGGCACACCCGAAGGATTGGCGGATACTGCTGTAGGTGATGAAATCACAACTGAAATTGAAGGTATCGGAAAACTCGTTAGCACAATAGTCGGTGACGATATATTTAGAGAAGACGGGAATCGGTCGCATTTAAAAATTCATAATTAACGGAAGGGAAGGATCACATGCCTCATATAATTATAGAATATACCGATAATATCAAAGATGAACTCCAGATTGACGGTTTGTTAAAGAAAGTGAATGATGTATTAATCTCCTATCCTTCCATCTTTCCAATTGGCGGCATTCGATCTCGAGCCATTGAATTAAAGTATTATCGTGTTGCCGATGGTTCAGAGGATGATGCCTTTGTTCATGCCATACTAAAAATTGGCGCTGGACGCCATGACAAGGATAAAACCAAAGTATGTGACCAACTTTTTGAAACGCTGGAGTCCCATTTGGCAGCCCTCTTCTCAAAGAGATATCTTGCCCTTTCCATGGAGCTTACGGAATTCAGTGATTTTGGCACATATAAAAAGAATAATATCCATAACCGATTTAAATAAAAGATTTCATATTTAAAGGCCTTCCTGAGCATCGGGAAGGCCTTTATGGTTACATACTGCCACAGGGCTCAGTTGATTTCTGCAAGATTTTCAGCACGGTTTAAGAACTCCTTGACACGGTCCACATATTCCTGTTTATCATAGCCAGTATATAAAGCGCTGGCCATGCGAACCGGATCCCCAAAAAAGAAGCGCTCATATAGTGTTTGCCTTGTTCCAAATGAACTCATGCATACATCCCATGCGAGACGATACAGTTTAACCCTGTCATACGCCCCGCCATTAGCGGATTGAAGGTATTTATCCAAATCCGGTCGAAGCTCCGAATTGAAATCGGCTTCATTTGGTATCGCCATTAAGCCACTAGCCCCAAGAAGCTGCATGATTTCACTGAATCTAGGGTAAATCTTTGGATAATAATTACGGGCAATGTTTAACGGTGTGAAATCTGGTGTCATTATTCCCCACTTATCCACTTTTGCGTTTGCCTCCGAAGCTGTAATGAAAGCTTTTACCGTTTCAAGTGCTATGATGACTTCCGAAATTTTCTCCTGAACATGCTGGTATTGCCCAATATTGATCGTTTCCACCATTAGTTGCAAAATACCCAGAATGAACTCGGTTTTGACAATATTCTTCGATACCACCTGATGGGTCATATGAACAACCGCATTGCTTTCATTATAAGCCTGGTTGCAAATGCCGACATCCCCATAT
This sequence comes from Peribacillus sp. CSMR9, assembly GCF_033141925.1. Lineage (NCBI taxonomy): Bacteria > Bacillati > Bacillota > Bacilli > Caryophanales > Bacillaceae > Peribacillus > Peribacillus sp. CSMR9. The sequence continues at coordinate 23,427 of NZ_JAOPHO010000018.1, read as the reverse complement.
GCGAATACCCGGTTCCAAGGAACGACTACATCATCAAAAACGATTATAGTATCCATTTCTTCAAATCGTGAGCCAAGTGGATGGTCAAAATTGGATTTGCCATAGTCGAATGATTCACGACAGATGAATTTTACCCCCGGTGTATTATTCGGTATGGAGAATGCGAATGCATAAGGGTTTTCTTCTTCTGATTGTTTAAGCAACGTTGAAGGAAAAACCATGATTTCATCCGTTATTCCGCCTTGTGTAGCTAATAATCTGGCTCCCTTTATAATTAGCCCTTCTGAATCCTTGCCAGCAATCCGTGCAGCGATGTAAGGGTCCGGAAGCTTTGCCGCACTAACTCCCCTATTAACCTGGGGTTGAATCAGCGTATGTGTCAACGACAAATCCATTTCCCGGCAGAGCTCATAGTAATCTTTCATATTTTTAGCAAATGCCGAATCCTGAGTGCCGAACATATCCGCCGCAGAACCATACGCCATCATCCCACTGTTGATGTAATCAGGGGAACGTCCCATCATTCCATTATTATGTCTTGCCCATTCTTGAATCATTTTCCTCCTTTTTTCAAGATCTTCCTTAGTCCGGGGCTGCATGAATGAGGCCCCTACACTTTCATTGGAGGTTGGTGAAATATAAGTCATGATATCTTTTTTCCCGGGATCATGCTGGAGGTCATATAATTCGGCCTGTGTTTTCATGACCCCTTTAAAAGCTGGGTGTTCACTGATTTTATCTTTTACTTGCTCCCCATTTATCCATACGTTCGCCTTTGCGTTGTCCACCCTATTAATATATTCTTCACCTGTTTTTGCCGGCATGATTGCATCCCCCTTTAAAATAAATGAAGCGCTTACAATTAAAAAATTCCAAATATTGAATTAATTACTATAACAAAATATACCATGTGTTATGATATATATATAATACTTAAAAAATTCAATATGTATATGTAAATCATATGTATGAGGTGTATATAATGGACATCCGGCAGTTAAAGTATTTTGTGACCATCGTTCAGGAAAAACAAGTAACAAAAGCCGCAAAAAAATTACATATGGCCCAACCGCCTCTTAGCCAGCAGCTTAAATTAATGGAAATGGAAATCGGTGAAAAGCTTTTCGATCGGAATGGAAAGAAACTTGAACTCACTGAAACTGGCAAGGTCCTATATAAAAAAGCTGAAGCTCTATTAAACCAGTTTGAAGAATCACTACTGGAAGTGAAGGAAGTCAGTAAAGGGGTAAAGGGCACTCTTTCCATAGGATCTGTAAAAACTTGCTTTTCTTACATTCCGCAAAGGATGAGAACCTTTAGAGTAGAATACCCTGACATACGCTTCAAGTTAATGGAAGGAGATACGTTTCGTTTGACGGAAGGCTTAATAAACAGGGAAATCGAGTTGGCCATTGTACGGCTTCCTATTAATGGTAAGCAATTCTCAGCGATTAACCTTCAGCCGGAAGATTTTGTGCTTGTCACCCCAAAAGATTGGGATATCCCAGACTCCATTGAATTTAAACATATTAAAGAATTTCCCCTTTTATTGCTGCATAGGGTTAGCGGTCAAGGTACTTATGAACTTATCGTGGATGAATGCTTCAGACATGGATTTGAACCTGCCATTGTATGTGAATGTCCTGATGCAGCAATGATATTATCTTTAGTGAAAGAAGGAATAGGTGCTACTATCATGCCGCGCACCACCTCTAAATCTTTTTCAACTCAGGGGATAAAAATAGTCGAATTCAAAGATTGTGCAGTAAAATCGGAAGCCGCCCTTATATGGCTCGAAGACCGCTATCTTTCCAAAGGCGCCGTCAAATTTCTAGAAACTTTTTCTGAATGAGTTGCCATTATCCATGGATCTTCATTTCATTTATACTCATTCACCGATCAATTTTGTGTGGATTTGAATTTTATCCAATAAAAGGGGGAAAACCACCTTTAGATAGATGGCTGATTTTTCCCAGTTCATTCACAAGGGCAGGTATGCTTTTACATCCTTCAATGTCGCACAACACCCTTAACGTCATGTCCAGTATTGGACTTTACAAGGATTTCATTAAAATTATCTTTTGTTATCGTTTTTAAATTTGCCCGGCGGTTACCGAACAGAGCACCTAAATAACATGCCAGGAACCCAAGCGGAATGGACACAATCCCTGGTGAATTCAAAGGGAAAATCGGGTTACCTGTAATTATGGTGGCTCCCGGAACAGGGTTCCAGACATTTGGACTTAAGGCTACGAGCAAAAGTGTACCTAAAAGACCAGTCATCATACCGACTATTGCACCGGTTTTATTGAATTTTTTCCAATAGATCGTAAGAAGGATGACTGGCAAATTCGAACTTGCGGCCAATGTAAAGGCAATCGATGCTAGAAACGCTACATTGAATTCCTGCAGACCTAATGATAAAACGATCGCAAGCGCCGTCACACCTACGGAAGCCCATCTTGCCATCGTCATTTGCTGTTTTTCCGTTGCTTTTCCATCTTTTAATATTTCATTATAAAAGTCATGTGAAAAAGCCGTAGCACCTGTTAACACGATTCCCGCAACTACTGCGAGTATCGTTGCAAAGGAAACCGCTGCAATAAAGGCGAATAAAATGTCCCCGCCCACAAGTTGGGCCAATAATGGTGCAGCCATGTTCCCTGCTGGGTTTGCAGCAATGATATTCGTTGTTCCAACCAACTTCGCTGCACCGAACCCGAGAAAAATGACCATGATGTGAAAAGCACCCATAATCCACATCACCCAAACAACCGACTTTCTTGCCACTTGTGCATTCGGGACAGTCAAAAAACGTATTAAAATGTGAGGCAGACCTGCTGTTCCTAGAATAAGGCCTAGTGACAAGGAAGCTGCATCCCAACCACTGGCATATTTAATACCTGCCTTCAAATAATCTGCACCCATAGGTGTCGCTGTTTTCATATCCGAGAAAATTCCGACGAAATTAAAATTCAACTTCCACATGACAATCATGAATAATATAAACACCCCGCCAATTAACAGGATGGCTTTAATGATCTGCACCCAACTCGTTGCAGTCATCCCTCCAAATAGAACAAATACCAACATTGCAAGACCTACGATGATAACAGATGCATTATACGGGATGTCTAAAAGCAATTTAAATAAAGCACCTGCCGCAACAAGTTGACCCAGCATGTACATGACTGATATCACCAGAGTATTAAAGGCGGTCACTCCCCGGACCTGTTTATACTTAAACCTCGTAGTCACCATATCAGCCAATGTGTATTTTCCTAAGTTCCGTAAAGGTTCAGCCACTAGGAATAAAACGACCAGGAATGAAACAAGTGCCCCATACATCAGGAAAAAACCATCATACCCCGTTAGGGAAAATGCCCCAATCAATCCTAAAAAAGTGGAAGCAGACATAAAATCCCCGGCCAATGCGAGTCCATTTTGCCTAGCTGTCAACCCGCCCCCTGCCGTATAAAAAGAACCTGCCGTTTTAGTTTTTTTGGATGCGAAATACGTGATGAAAAGGGTGCCTATCGACATTAGCGCAAATAGAATAATAACTGTCCAATTCATGTTAAAGCCCTTCTTTCTCGATGATTTTTTTAATTTGTTCATCGATTCTTTCTGATTTCCTTACATATATGCTGCAAACCCCTACAGACATAACCGTAATGGAGACACCGTACACCCACGCCCATGTTATGTCTCCAATGAAAGGGTGATCCAGGATATCTGTGTAAAAAACTAAGAAGGGCAGAAGAAGGGAATACCCCATAAAAAAAATCGTAAAAGGAATGACAAATTTCTTTTTATCGGAAATCATCTGCTGAAACTCTTTGGAAACAACAATCTTTTCATAATCCAATAGCTTGGTTTGTTCCGATTCTTCAGGGTTTTGTTTTTCAAACTGTACCATCACTTCACACCTCTTCTGGCATTTATATTTCCAAGGACGGTAACCTAGCAAAAGTCCTGATCTTCACCATTGTAAGCATCTCTCCTCAATGGGATATAGGCTCCCCTCCTCATCCAATTGCAAGGCCATTGTAAAGATTTCAAATGAACTGCAAGTCAGGGGATAAAAAAAATCTACTGTAGGAGGTTCCAAGGTCAGGCTCCTTTTGCTCCTCGATTCACAACCCGAATTCCTTCCGTCTGACGCTTACAGATAGGGCAGCAGTAAGTACCCACTGCTGCCCTGCCCCAGACCACATATCTTTTAGTAGGCGTGCACTTTCTTTATAGACTTGGCCCTTAACGACCATAAAGGTTCCTACACCTATTTCCTGCATTACTTTTTGCTCTAATGGATTCATGTTGGGGTGTTGATCGCCATCCATGATTTGTCTTGCGTGTGGAAAAAATGTCGTGACCGCCAATTTCAAATCTTGCTGTAATGCAATGCTTTTTAGCTTATAAATGCTTGAGTGTCAAGTCAGTTTTAATGGGACGCTCGCCCCTTCACCCTAATCCCCGCTTCATTCAGATGATGAATTCAGGCTTGCTTTTTTCCAGTATCGGTTCTTCAAGAGAAACTTCTTGACCTGAAATTATATCAAGGACAGCAGAAGCCTCATCAAACCATGAATCCGGAGCTTTTGCCCCCCAGAATGTCTGACGCCTTGGATCATCCAGATTCCAATGAATCGGTTCGGTATCTGGGTCAGACGTTAAGTAATCCCCATTGTATAATTCGATCCTGTGACCGTCAGGATCTCTTAAATATAGGAAGAATGCATTGGATAGGCCATGTCTTCCGGGCCCGCGTTCGATCGACCCTGCATATCCGAGTGATGCCAGCACATCACACGCATGGATAAGCGCAAGGGGATCTGGCAGAAAGAAGCCTACATGATGAAGTCTTGGACCGATTCCGTTCATGAATGCCTGGTCATGGACCGTTTGTTTTCTATGTAGCCACGTGGCCCATAATTGACCCGACTCATCGACAGTATCTTCCGAGCAGGCAAAGCCTAATTCTTTCACATAAAAATCATGGGCTTTTTGCACATTTGGAACACTACAATTCACATGATCGATCCTTTGGACCCTTGAACCTCTATGCAAATCGAATTTTTGCAGCAATCTCTCGGCTTTATCCATTTTGCTGAAAAATTCCACTGGCAAGCCTGAAATGTCCTGAACTCGGAGTGATTTGCCCAGTGCATGCTGTGTTCCTTCATTCATCCACTTCATTTTCATTCCCTTGGAAAGGAAAATAGTTTCCAATTCTTTAAGGTCTTCCTCTTTTTCAACCTTGTATCCTATCACTTCCACGCTTGGCTTTTCTGCCTTTTGCAAGATAAGCGAGTGATGATGCGCTTCCTCTAAACCACGTAAATATATGTGATCATTTGTTCGTTCCGTTTCAACAAAACCTAAAGCATCCACATAAAAGGCTCTTGATTTGTCTAAATCTGTTACATTAAGTATCGTTCTCGCAACACGAATAATAGAAAAATTCATAGGATTCTCCCTTTCATTAATGAAAACCGGATTATTTTTCAGCAGAAGAAACGGCATTTTGTTTGAAATCCCCAAACTTAGGAATATGATGTTCTCCAATTGCCACGTGGATAACCTGTGTTTCTGTATAGAATTCAAAGCTATAATGGCCACCCTCACGTCCTACCCCACTATATTTCGATCCTCCAAAAGGTATCCGCAAATCCCTCACATTTTGTGAATTCACCCAGACCATCCCACTATCGACAGCTTGAGCAAATCTATGCCCACGCTTCATATCATTGGTCCATACATAAGCAGCAAGCCCATACTTTACATCGTTGGCCATACCCAGTACTTCCTCTTCCGACTTAAAAGGAATGACTGCCATGACTGGTCCAAAAATCTCTTCCTGTGCCACCGTCATATCATTTGTACAGTTCAAGAGAAGCGTCGGGGCGATATAATTCCCTTCCTTGAATTCACTCGGTATGACACCGCTTACAATATCTGCCCCTTCATCTTTTGCTATATCCAGATAACGGGAGACATTATCAAAATGGTTTCGATGGATCAGCGGTCCGATTTCCGTTCCTGGTTCCATTGGATTTCCAATTTTGATATTATGAACACGTTCCTTCAATTCTTCAACGAACTGGTCTATTATCGATTCATGGACAAATAACCTGGAATTAGCTGTGCAGCGCTCCCCATTGAATGAATAGATTCCCCAAACCACTGAATCCAGGGCCTTTTCTAGGTCGGCATCTTCAAAAATGATCGCTGGTGATTTACCTCCGAGTTCCATGGAAAAACGTTTCATTGTATCCGCACCATTTTTAATGATTTCAGTGCCGGTCGCCGTTTCCCCGGTAAAGGATATCAATTGGACTTCAGGATGGGCAACCAAGGACGCCCCTGCTGTCTCCCCAAAACCGTGAACGATATTGAATACGCCTTTTGGTAAACCGGATTGATCAATGATTTGAGCCAATTTATTGGCTGTCAAGGGAGACCATTCCGCCGGTTTTAGGACACAAGTATTACCTGTTGCAAGGGCCGGGGCGATTTTCCAGGTTTCTAACATGAAAGGCGCATTCCAAGGAGTGATTAATCCCGCCACTCCAATCGGTTTATGAATCGTATAATTGATGAAAGTGTCATCCATTTGATACGATTCTCCTATAAGCCTGCTTTTCACCATTTCAGAAAAGAAACGGAAATTCTCCGCTCCCCTTGCTGCCTGTTTTTTTGTCTGGCTAATCGGCAACCCAGTGTCAAGTGATTCCAAATAGGAAATTTCTTCGGCATTTTCTTCAATTAATTCAGCGATCCTATTAATGTACTTCAATCTTTCTGCCACTTTCATCGTTCTCCATGGACCGTTATCGAATGCATCTCTTGCAGCAGCTACCGCTTGATCAATGTCCTGTTTAACCCCTTCTGCCACATTATTGATTGCTTGATTATTAAAAGGGCTTAGATTTTCAAATGTTTTTCCTGAAGCACCATCAACAAATTGACCATTGATGTAATGCTGGACATCTTGCACTGGAAAAGTTGGCATGATAAATCCTCCTTTAAAAAATATATTATGGAAGAAGACAATAATCGTTCGGATCCTGCAATCTTCCCAATCTAGCAATTATGATTCAATCACTTGGTCAATCAATCCGTATGATTGAAGGGTTTCACGCAGTTCCCTTTCTAATGGTTCCGAAGGCGGGCCCATAGGCGGCCTTAATGCAGGATTGATTTTTCCCATCATCCCCATCGCAGCTTTTAATGGTCCTGGATTGGTTTCTTTAAACAAAACATCATTCAATGGCATTAATTTATAATGGAGGTCAAGCGCCTTATCCACATCACCTTCCACCCAATGGTTATAAATTTCCGCCACCTCCTTAGGAGTGATATTGGCTGTAGCACTAATATGTCCTGCCCCTCCAATAGCCAGCATTGGATAGCATAATAATTCGATACCCGAATATAAGAGGAAGTCTCTTCCACAATTCAATAAGACACGGTTCACATGTTCGAAATCCTTATTAGATTCCTTTACACCAATAATATTCTTACAATCTTCAGCAAGACGTGCCAATGTCTTTACTTCTAAATTCGTCGCAGTTCTTCCAGGAATGTTATAGACGATAAGCGGGATGTCAACAGAATCAGCAACCGTTTTAAAATGATTGTAAAGTGCCTGTTGATTTGGCTTATTGTAATAGGGAACGATCACTAAAGCAGCTTCCGCCCCCATTTCTTGTGCCCTTTTTGTCAAATGCAACGTTTCTTTCTGATTGGCAGAGCCAGTACCTGGTGCGACCGGAACACGGGCATTTGCTGTTTTAATTGCCGTTTCCATCACTAATTCCCGCTCTTCAATCGATAGTGAACTGGGCTCCCCGGTAGTGCCGCATACCGAGATTCCATGGGAACCGCTTTCAATATGCCAGTTTACTAGATTTTCAATTGCTTTTACATCCACTTCCATCTTGTCATCGAACGGAGTGATTACTGGAGCGATGGATCCTCTTAAACGACTTTTGATATCCTCATACATTTTTTCTGCCACCCTTTCATTGTTTGAATATTCGGAATAATATAAGTAAAAAAATCGGCTTTGTTTTTATAAATAATCGATCGACTATCATAAAACAAAGCCTAGGTCATCATAGTGCCTGATCGTGATTAGATTCCGCCCTTTGCTTGAATGTACTGATGGCATTCAATTTATGCTTTCTTACCAATGATTCAATTTCTTCAAAAGAAGCTTTTTCCTGTAGAAGCTTTATGATGGTTTCATGTTCACGAATGGATTGGACTGCTCTTTGCGGCACCATGGTGAACATGGATTTTCTGACTCTATTCATTCTTTGTTGCGCCTGTTTAATTTCCTCCATTAAAAAGGAATTTCCGCACTTTTCATAAATTTCAGCATGAAAACACTCGTTTAACTTACCAAACAGCTCTAATTCAAAGTGATGGAGCGCTTTTTCCATTTCTTTGTTTAATTTAATTAGATTATCAAAATCATGATCAGTCATCGTTAAAGAACTGAGGGCAGCTGCATAGCCTTCAAGCAAAGATAAAACAGAAAGGGTTTCAATGTATTCGCTCTCATTAATGCTTGTAACCACTGCTCCACTATAAGGCTTATATTGAATAAGCCCGTCAGACTCCAGTTGTCTGATCGCTTCCCTGACAGGAATCGGGCTTAAACCAAGTTCTTTTGCCATTTGATCGATAATGATTCGCTGTCCGGAACCGTATGTTCCATCCAAAATTAATTTACGAAGGTGCTCATAGGCGATTTGCTTTTTGCTGGGGTTTTTGTTTTTATCTTCCATATTTTTATCATATATGAAATCATATATGATTGCAATCGGTTTTTATTAAATATCATATATGATTTTCATTTTTTCATTTACAAATCCTGATTCGCATTATGATCGGTTTCATATGCATATGAGAAAAACTCCCTTGGCGATGGGAGGAGTTTATTAATTCCAGGAAATCCTTGAGGATGCCTCTTTTTCCTCGAATTTTTTAATAACCTGGAATGGATTATCATGCCCTCTTCCCAAATGTACTATTTCAATATTTTTAAACAAAAAAAACCTGCAGACCCCGTTGTAGCCAGGTAGTCTGCAGGTTAAAGTTTTTATGACATTTTTGATTTAACGAATGAATGGATTCTTTCAATGGCTGCTTCCAGCAATTCCAATGAAGTTGCATAAGAGAGCCTGATATTATCAGGTGCACCAAAACCTGAACCCGGTATAACAGCCACTTGAGCCTCCTCCAGCAACGCAGTCGAAAAATCATCAACATTGCTGTAGCCAGTTAATTCAACTGCATGTTTAACGTTCGGGAATAAGTAAAATGCTCCCTGTGGTTTAATGCAGCTTATACCTGGAATCTCAACCAATTTATCATATGCCTTATTCAAGCGGCTTTCGAATGCCTGACGCATTTCTTCCACGGGCTCCTGCGAACCTTCATACGCGGCAATCGCTCCATATTGAGCAGTTGTCGTAGGATTTGATGTGCTATGGCTAGCAAGATTCGTCATTGCTTTAATGATGGACTCTTCACCAACGGCATAACCAATTCTCCAGCCGGTCATCGAATGCGATTTAGAAACACCATTGATGATGATCGTTTGCTTTTTCAATTCAGGTGAAATCTCTGCAATGGATGTATGTTTAGCATTTCCATAAACCAATTTTTCGTAAATTTCGTCGGAAACGATCAATATATCATGAGCTAGGCAAACTTCCCCGATAGCCGCTAGTTCTTCCCTGGAATAAAGCATGCCAGTTGGATTGCTTGGCGAGTTGATGATAACCGCTTTCGTTTTTTCGGTAATCGCTTGTTCTAATTGTTCCTTAGTGATTTTATATTGATTTTCTTCCGTACCGACAATATAAACTGGCTTTCCGTCAGCAAGCTTGATTTGCTCAGGATAACTTACCCAATAAGGTATCGGAACGATGACTTCGTCTTCTTCATCCAGGATCGCTTGAAACAATGTGTAAAGTGCATGCTTTGCACCTGAGCCTACTACAATTTCAGAAGGTTTGTAATCCAAGCCTTGATCACGCTTCAATTTAGCTGCAATTGCCTCTTTTAGCTTCGGCAGACCAGCTGATGGCGTGTATTTAGTTTGACCTTCATTCATGGATTGAAAGGCTGCATCTATAATATGTTTGGGCGTATTATAGTCTGGTTCCCCTGCCCCCAAACCAATAATATCAAGACCTTGGTCCTTAAGTTCCTTTGCTTTTGCCGTGATGGCCAATGTTGTTGATGGCGTTAATGACTGAACTCGGTTAGCTAATTTCATTTTAAATTAATCCTCCATTTCTAAATGCTTCGATAATACTTAAGCCATTTCCCAGTTTTAAAATCATAATAATCATAGTTAAAACGCTCGGATTTATCAAGATAAGTTACTTCCCAAAGCGGAACATTCTTTTCCATGCCCAGCTTAACTGAAATGATTTTTTGGGGATTGAGTTTATCTTTGACAATGCTTAAGATTTCTTTTTTTGATTTTCCATCTTTATAGTTTTCCACTACTATTTCTTTCTTCTTGTCCTCAGGAAGCCAGACTATTTTTTTAGTTCCTTTTTCTCCCTTACCAATGATGACGGAGTATGAATCCTTCCCATTATAAAGGTAGAATTCATCCATTGTCACAAGGCCGGCCTTTTCCTTCGCCTGTTTAAAAGCCTCATTACCCGCTTCTTTTTTAGGCTGCATCGCTTTAATATATGCACCGCTGACAAATCCGATAAAACAAAGGACTAGGATAGAAGCAATAATCAACCATTTTTTCAAAGCTGCTTTTCCCTCTTTCTATGTACGATAAATTGTAAATATCGCTTTTTCTTGATCTTCGGAATCCAATGCCAGACCGAACATTAAGTCATCTTTTTTCAATGTTCGGTTCAAAGAATCCACAATTTTATACAGATCAGGAGAATGTTGCAACCTGACTGTCGAAATTACTTCTATTTTACTCTCCATGAAAACGCCCCTCCATTTTAAAATTTGTCAACAACCACTGGTATGAATAGGATTAGAAGGCTTTACCACCTTTCACATTATACCAGTTCAAAAGTTATTTTTCTTTATAAATTCATAAAAATTCTATTAGCTTAATGAATAATCTAAAGGTTCATTAAATCCACTCTTCTATCATATCAGCCATTTCTATTATTGAGGTTTGGTGCCAGTCGACTTGCGGAATGGCCTTTTGAAATTCAGGACCATATTTGGCAGTGACGATGCGGCGATCGAGAATAACCAAAATCCCTTTATCTTCTGGAGTTCGTATAAGCCTGCCGAATCCTTGTCGGAACCTTAACAGGGCTTCTGGTAAAGAATACGCAGAGAAAGGATTACGCCCTTGCTTCTCGAGAAGTTGGCATTTTGCTGCTGTCACTGGTTCATCCGGTGGAGAAAAAGGCAGCCTGACGATGATTAAACAAGATAAATCCTCGCCTGGAATATCGACTCCTTCCCAAAGGCTTGTTGTCCCAAAAAGGACGGCTTTCTCGAAGTTTTGGAAATTCCTGAGCAGCCTCATACGGCTTCCACCAGAAATCCCTTGTGCAAAGAGGGTGAACTCATCCAGAACCCCAGTGTCTTTGATGGAATAATAGGTTGCCCGCAGCATCTCATGTGAGGTGAATAATACCATCATCCTGCCTTTGGCTGCCTGAGCGGCCGCAATAATGTGGTTTGCCGCGGTTTCGGAAAATTCCTCCATTGATAAGCAATTGATATCCGGTATATCATTTGGAACCAGAACCTTTACGAGTTCCTTATATGGAAAAGGCGAAGGAAACCTTGCTGTCTGCATTGGCTCATTCTCTAAACCGAGTTGCTCTTTAAAATAATTGAAAGAATCCTTCACGACAAGGGTTGCTGATGTCATTACCACACTTTTTTGGTGCCCGAAATAGGAATCCCACAACCATTTACTTCCTGCAATCGGCTGAACCGTCAGTGTCACCCCATGCTGAGGTGCCGCATTCGTATAATCAAGCCAATATATATTCTCTTCATGCGGCTTAATGAAAAATTCATGTAAGGAGTCCCTTGTGTCCTGCAATTGTCCAAGCAGGACTTCGATATCATTTAAGTAAAACAATGAATTTTTCCCTAAGGGGGACTCATTATTCAATAAAAGAGCCAATCTTTTCTCTAACTCCGTAATGATATACCCTAACAAGTCCACCAATCGCTCAGCCACCAGGATCGCTTTACCCCATCTACCATCATCAATTTTAAATGAAAGCCGTTTCGGACTCATGGAACGTGAAAGTTTTTCCGCCTGATTGGAGATGTAATAAAATAGCTGTTCGAATTCATAGGAGAAATCATTCAGCTTTTGGTCTAATTCATACGTAGGCTTCCCATCTGTCAGTCCCTTATTTAAGAGTAATCTGTCCAATTTGTACAATAATTGCTTTTGATCTGATGTCCCTATTCTGTTCAAAACCGTCTTCACCGAAATATAGTTAAGCCTGCTTCCTAGTTGTTTAGATGCAGCCTGTTCCAAATGGTGTGCTTCATCGAGTATCAGATACCCTTTCTTGGGAATCAAGGCGTCTTCTGTCAGTAGATCCGTCATTAAAAATGAATGATTAGTAATGATGATATCCGCCTTGGCCGCCGTTCTTTTGGCCCTTTCAAAAAAGTCCAATTCAAGCCAGGGCTGTTTTAAACCGGCGTATGTAAGACCATCACTTTGCAGTCTATTCCAAAACAGCTGACCACCGCTTGTAAGATTCAATTCATCTTTATCTCCTGTTACGGTTTCAGTAAGCCAAACCAATATCTGCATTTTCGTTAATGCCGTTTCATAATTATCTTCCTTTTCACGCAATGCCCTTTCAAACTTTGCCAAACTCAAATAATTACTTCTCCCCTTTAACAAAACAGCTTGAAAGGTGAAGGGAAGGATTGCCTTCAGCTTAGGAACCTCGTTTTGGAGAAGTTGATCCTGTAGCTGAAGCGTATATGTCGAAACGACGACCGGTTTTTGATGTTTTCTTGCAAAATAAACGGCTGGAAGCAGATAACCTAAGGATTTTCCAATTCCTGTCCCAGCTTCAATGATTGCATCATGGCTGGATTCGAAGGAATGGTGAATCATGTTCATCATATCAAGCTGTCCGCTTCTTGCTTCAAAAGCCGGAAATGCACGTTGAAGCAAGGCTATTTTTTCCTCATTATCGAGCGGGAATTCTGACTCCGTATCTTTATGATCACTTTCAACGACTGCCTTTTTAAATGCAAGGCCCCGATAAGTTATAAGTTCAGGTGAATGGACTTCTGCTTTAGCAAGTTTGCTTGCAATGCAAGCATCTATCAATTCGGAAATCTCACTTTGTAAGGAATAAGATAATCGATATAACTGTTTAAGCGTCATCACTGGAAGTTTCATCAGCTTTTTTTTCAATTCCAACAATAATAAAGCGGTGGCATATGCATCACTATCCGCTTGATGGGGCCTGGAATGATCTAGGTTTTCTTCTTTAGCCAGTTGGTGCAGCTTGTATCCATCGGATGTTGGTTTTAATATTTTTGCTAACTCCACTGTATCAAGGGTGGAACCATAAAACGGCTCAAATCCACAGCGTACTAGTTCCTCCTGTAAAAAAGATAAGTCAAATAAAACATTATGGGCAACAAAACAAGCCCCTTCTATCAGCCGGGCAATATTTTCTGCGACATCTTCAAAGTCAGGTGCATTTTTTACCGTCTCGTTGCTTATTCCGGTCAATTCTTCAATAAACAAGGAAATTTCCTGACCAGGGTGGATGAATGTCGAGTATTCATCGACAATTTGGTCATTTTCGATGACCACGCCAGCAAATTGAATAATCCTATCCCCTTTTTTCGGGGAATTCCCTGTTGTTTCCAAATCGACCACTACATATCGTTGCGTCATGAATTGTACACCTCAAACTTCGCTTTCTCCACTTCCTGATGGAATTCTCTTATCTTTTTTATACCATAATAATCGTAATAAAGGAAACAAGCCGTTCATCATGCCCATTCTAAAAAACAGGTTCCCCACGATTCCACCATTCAACATTAGACGAAAAGGGCCGGCACCCGTATGCATGATTCATGCACGTGTGCCGGCCTTCCGCTTACATCATTGTTGCTGCAGGTTCGTTTGAAATCAGCTCAATGATTTTGTTGTTTTCATCCATAATCGCAACTTTTGGTTTGTGATCTCCCAGTTCATTCTCGGATACCATCACGTAAGAAATGATAATCACGATATCATCCGGCTGAACCAGTCTTGCTGCCGCTCCGTTCAAACACACAACACCGCTCCCCCGTTCACCCGCAATTACATACGTTTCAAGTCGCGCACCATTATTATTATTCACGATGGCGACTTTCTCGTTGGGCAGAATACCCACCGCATCAATTATGTCTTCATCAATTGTAATACTGCCAACATAGTTCAAATTAGCTTCAGTTACCCTTGCACGGTGGATTTTTCCATTCATCATCGTTCGAAACATTTAATTTCCCCCCTATCATTATTTATTCTATATTTATAGTGATATTATCAATTAGCCTTGCATGCTTGAACTTAATTGCCATTGCAATGATGACGTGTCCAGATAGCGTTTCAATTGGTTTAAGTTCCGGGTATTGATAGACTTCAATATAGTCGATCACTCCACTTGTATGGGCACCAATATGTTCACTTACTAGAGCAGTGACGGCTGAAGCATTTCTTTCACCTGATTCAACCGCCTCTTTTGCCTTTAATAAACTTTGGTAGAGCTCTTTAGCTTCCATGCGTTCCTGAACTGATAGGTTTACATTTCGCGAGCTCTTCGCTAACCCATCTTCTTCGCGTACGGTATCTACAGCAACAAGCTGGATCGGGAAATTAAAGTCTTGGATCAATCCATCTATCACGGCAACTTGCTGGGCATCCTTCTTACCGAAGTAAGCCCTATCAGGGAGGATGATATTGAAGAACTTCGTTAAGACTGTCGCTACACCATCAAAGTGTCCAGGCCTTTGTCTTCCGCATAAACAATCCGTCCTGCTTTGGACAACAACTTTGACCGATGGTTCTTCACCATACATTTCGTGGACTGTTGGGTAGAAGAGATAATCCACTCCGGCCTTTGCTGCGACATTCTCATCCCGCTCCAAATCACGTGGATATGTTTCAAAATCCTCATTTGGTCCAAATTGCAACGGATTAACAAAAATACTCAATACCACAATATCATTTTCATTGCGCGCCTTTTCCAGAAGGGTAGCATGCCCCTGGTGTAAAAAGCCCATTGTCGCCACATAGCCAATGCTATTATGATGACTTTTTTCCTCTCGGAGCGCCTGCTGCAACTCAGCTGCTGATGTAAAAGTTTTCATCTTTTCCCTCCGTAAAGTTCTGTAAGCTGCTCTTCCTTCATCGTAAATGAATGTTCTTTCGACGGAAAATCTTTGGATTTCACTTCATTCACATACCTGTTTATCGATTGGCCAATCAGTTCATTGGCATCTCCATAAACTTTTACGAATTTTGCAACGCGATTTACTCCATACCTGATGACATCATGATAAACGAGGACTTGACCATCCGTCTCTGCACCTGCCCCAATTCCAATGGTCGGGATTCCCAAATTGCGTGTGGCGAGTTCTCCCACTTGATATGGTACACATTCAAATACTACTGCCATCGCCCCCGCCGCTTCACACTTTTTCGCATCTTCCACGAGCTGTGCTGCAGCATCGGCGTCTTTTCCTTGCACTTTATATCCGCCAAGAACTCCGACTGATTGAGGAGTCAAGCCAAGATGGGCTACAACCGGAATGCCTGCCTTCGTCAATGCTGATATTTTTTCAACAACATCATCTGCTCCCTCAAGCTTCACGGCATCAGCATGACCTTCCTGCATGATACGGGCTGCATTCTTGAGTGTTTCATCCATAGAAAGGTGATAGCTCATAAAGGGCATATCGGTCACGACAAATGTATTTGGGGCCCCGCGTTTTACTGCCTTTGTATGATGGATCATGTCATTCACCGTAACAGGGATGGTTGATTCATAACCCAAAACGACCATTCCTAAAGAATCGCCGACTAAAATCATGTCTACACCTGATTGTTCCGCTAACTTTGCTGACGGAAAATCATAAGCCGTAAGCATGACAATTTTCTCTTGATTTTGTTTCATTTTCAAAAAATCCCCGGACAATTTCATTACGTTTCCTCCTTTTTGATGGAGGAGATGAAAACATCAGCGTTACAAAAACTGGTGTCTATACATTCATACGCAAAAAAAAGACTGACTAAAAAAGTAACTGTTTCCAACGAAAAATGGTTTAAAAACCATATATCGTTCAATAAACAGCACTTGTCTTTTTAGCCAATCCCTTTGTTCCATCAGAAGTTTCATCCCTCCGTCCCAGTCCAATTCTCTGGATCAAGGCAGATTTTCAAATAATTTGGTATTTATGGGGGTGCAGTTCACATGAGATACTGCCCACTTGAATTATATCAAGCCAAATTCAAAAATTCTATTTATTTTTCACGAATTTGACAAAAATCTACTGAATTTCAATATCTGCTGAATAAATCGAATGTACGGTTCCTTTTCCATCTTCAAGGAGTAAAACGCCTGAATCCGTTATGCCCAATGCCTTTCCAACAATCGTGTCATTGACAGTACTGGCTTTGATAACCTGTCCAAGGCTGATCGCATAACTCTCCCATAATTCCTTTATTGGCATGAAGCCTTCATTTAAATAGAGGTCGTACAAGTTTTCCAGACGAAACAATGCTCTTTGAATGACCTTGGACCTTGAAACCGTTTCTCCACTTTCTATGAAAAGGGACGACGCTTTTCCGTGCAGATCTTCCGGAAAATCCACCAAGTTCTGATTGATATTCATTCCAATCCCGATAATGACAGAATGGATCCTATCCGATTCCGCCTGCATCTCCGTCAGGATGCCTACCACTTTCTTACGATTCACCAAAATATCATTCGGCCATTTTATTTGTGGTTTTAAATCAGTTGTATCCTCTATCGCCTGTGCCACAGCGACCGCGGCCAATAATGTCAGTTGAGGAGCCTCATGAATCGGAATTTTCGGTCTTAGGATTAGACTCATCCAAATGCCGCTGAATTTTGGGGAATGCCAAGATCTCATCAATCTTCCTTTTCCGGATAACTGCTCCTCGGCAACGACGAGCGTCCCCTCCTGAACTCCTTCATTCGCTAATTGATGCGCAATTTTTTGAGTGGATTCCACTGTTTCCTGATAGTGGATCATCTTGCCGATTGTTTTTGTTTCCAGACCAAGTTGTATTTCGCTTTCGGACACTTTTTCCGGCGCTGATATGATCCGATAGCCTTTTTTCCTAACGGCTTCAACATTATAACCTTCACTGCGCAAGTCTTCTATATGCTTCCAGACCGCTGTACGCGAACAGCCAATATATTCAGCAATTTCCTGACCGGATTTAAATGCACCATCTGCTTTTGAGAGGGCTTCCATCAGCTTTGTTCTTAACTCAGATTGCATTTTTCCAGCCACCTCTTTATTTCTTCTTTATCATTTCTTAATTCTTCATTCAAGACAGCTTTCAATATTATTTCCAAGTATTCTTTCACCCATGGACCTGGTTTTTCTTGATGCCAAATTAATAAATCCGTCCCTTTAACGGCAAGATCCGACATATCCTTTATAATGAGTTCATTATATCGGTGATGGGCGTTCTCCTCTGCATCCGTTACATTTCCCCCTGTCAGGGCTGCCTTGACTTTAGCAGCTTGTACAGTTATGCCCTGACCTGCCTGAAAGACATCGATGGTTGAATTTTCAAAGGATGGTTCTTTCTTCACCAGCTTTATGATACGTTGGACGTTCCTTATTGTTTTCAATGGCAGCTTCCATGCCCTTAATGCCTCTTCCATGTCCTGATCACTTGTATGAACCATGATTATAGACCATATTTCTGTGGCTTTTAGCTGATGAAGCGGAAGATTTAGTAATTTCCCTAAATGATCCTTCTTACTGGAGAATTGAGGAAGGTATTGATATAATCCGCTTTCTAGCAAGAGTGAGAAAGCCCTTTTTTTATTGATGCCGGTCAATAGCTTCTCAAATTCAACCAGGATTCTTTCGACAGCTATTTCACTGATGATCTGGGCGTTCTCTTTAAGGGAATCAAAAGATTCTTGATCCAGTTCAAAATCAAGTTGACTGACGAACCTTAATGCACGCATCATTCTCAAAGCATCCTCATGAAACCTTTCGTGCGGGTTGCCAACCGTGATAATCCTTTTTTCTGCTAAATCATGTCTACCATTAAATGGATCGATAATATTACCGGACTTATCCATTGCCATTGCGTTCATTGTAAAATCCCTTCTCTGTAAATCCTCAGTCAATGAACGGACAAATTGCACAGAATCAGGTCTCCGGAAGTCCGAATAATCGCTTTCTGTTCTAAAAGTCGTAATTTCGTATGTACCCGAATCCGTAATTACTAGCACTGTTCCATGGTCAATCCCGATATCAGCCGTTTTTGGAAAAATCCTTTTGATTTCCTGGGGTGTTGCGGAAGTAGCGATGTCCACATCGTTGATGGGACTGCCGAGGATATAATCCCTCACAGAGCCACCAACGAAATAGGCCTCGAATCCTGCTTTTTCAATTAATTCAAGAATGGGTACTGATTTTAAGAATAACTGATCCATCAGCATCCCCTCCTTATTTCATAGATTTTCCTTCAAGTGCTTTAATGTAGATGGCTTCATACTCTGACATGATTGTATCCGAGTGAAAATCGGTGTTGGCCCTTTTCAGCGCAGCCTCTGAAAAACGTTTATGTAAAACCGGGTCGCTTAAAAGCCCAATCGCTTTTTCAGCAACCGTTTTAACATCTCCCAATTCACAAATATAGCCAGTCTCACCATCAACGATGACCTCCGGAATCCCTCCGATATTCGTTCCGATACAAGGAACTCCACATGCCATCGCCTCGAGCAGCACAAGTCCGAAACTCTCTTTTTCCGATAACAGGAATATCACATCACTGATTGAATATAATTCGGCAAGGTTATCCTGCTTACCAAGAAACAAAACCGATTCATCGATTCCAAAATCTTTAGCCAATTTCAATACGGTTGTAACTTCCGGACCGTCCCCTACGAGCAGAAGCTTAGCGGGCATATCCTTTTGAGTTAAATAAAACGCCTGGATGACGTCTTTCACACGCTTGACCGAACGGAAATTCGATACATGTATGATCACTTTTTCATTTTCCCTTATACCGTATTCATCCCTTAGATATTCGGAGTTCGTTTTATGGTAATCCCTTTCATCAATAAAATTATAAACGGTTTTTATTTCCTTATCCGGAGCGATTAAATCATGCGTTTCCTGCACAAGAGAATTAGATACCCCTGTAACTACATCGGATTGCTCTATCCCGAATTTTATCAAATTGGTCAATGAGGGATCATGCCCTAATACCGTTATGTCCGTACCATGCAGTGTGGTCACGATCTTTACTTCATTACCTGACATCTGCTTTGCGAGGATTGCACAGACAGCATGCGGAATCGCATAATGAACGTGAAGGATATCTAATTTCTCCCGTTTTACGACATCCGCAATCTTGCTCGCAAGTGCCAGGTCATATGGTGGATATTGAAAGACTGAGTACGAGTTCACTTCAACTTGGTGATAAAAAATATTGCAGTACATCTTATTCAAGCGAAAAGGAAGGCTTGAAGAAATGAAATGTATCTCATGTCCTTTTTCTGCAAGCATCTTGCCTAATTCAGTTGCTACGACACCAGAACCCCCAACTGTAGGGTAACAGGTAATTCCAATTTTTAATTTCATAAGATTATTTTTCTCCTAACAAGTCGGCATCGATCAGTAGCGGTTTTTTTGTCATGAATCCTTCCGCATAGGCGACACCCACTTCTTTTCCGAACATCCGCTCCCGTGCCTCCACAGTCTCGATATAGCCATTCACTAGCGGGGTTTCAACAGTTACATCACTTTTTTCGAATTGGCTGCCATATGCTCTAAGGCTATCCAGCTTTTTCGTTATTGAAGAAGTGATGTCCACTACGAAGTCCGGTTTGTGAAAACCATTTATCATATAATAGTACATATTTTGGACACGATGAGAATCAAGTCCATTTTCTTCCATATATTTTTTGACTCCTGCCGAAAAAACTGCTTCTTCCACTAATTTGGCACAGTTTCCATGATCGGGATGGCGATCTTCCAAAAAAGGTGCAAAAACAAGTGCAGGTTTATATTTACGGATCACCTTAATGATTTGATCTATGTACTCCGCTTTCATATATAAACCCCGGTCAGGTAAATCAAGGGAAATCCTCTTCGCCCCAAGGATTTCTGCAGCATTTCGTGCTTCCTCTTGCCGTAATGGAACGGTTCCATTGGATGACATTTCAGCTTTTGTCAAATCACAAATGACAATTTCCCTGCCTTGTTGCACATATTTAGCAATCGTCCCTCCCATACCGATTTCAACATCATCCGCATGTGCGCCGAAAGCCAGGATATCTATATTACTTTTGTTTATCATTTATCTCACCTTGTTTTTTCCGTAGTTTAAGCCAATCCATATACCCATGTTTCAAGCCTTGTATCAGTACTTCTGCCGTGCCCATATTGGTCGCTAAGGGAATTTCATAGACATCGGAAAGGCGTATAAGCGCTGATACATCAGGTTCATGTGGCTGTGATGTCAAAGGGTCGCGGAAAAATAGGATCATATCCATTTCTCCGCGTGCAATCATTGCACCTATTTCCTGATCTCCACCAAGAGGTCCCGAATGAAAGCGATGGACAGGCAGTGATACTTCTTCCATAATTCGTTTTCCGGTCGTACCTGTAGCAAATAATTCATGCTGCTCGAATACAGCTTTATAAGCTGTTACAAATTGAATGATATCTTCCTTTTTCTTATCATGGGCAATTAAGGCAATCCTCATCGTATATCTCCCATCCCTATTCGATAATATTTTCCAGGCCGTATACAAGAATATCCAATTTCATGACGGTATCGACCGCGAGTTTGACCCCTGACATGAAGGATGCCCGATTAAAGGAATCATGCCGAACCGTCAACAGCTCTCCATCACTACCGAAAAGCACCTGTTGATGAGCAACCAGTCCCGGAAGCCGTACGCTATGGATATGCATGCCATCTACATTTGCCCCTCTTGCCCCCTGAATGGTTTCTTTTTCATTAGGGTGCCCCTGTTGTTTCATTTCACGTACAGCAGCAATCATATCTGCCGTTTTGGAAGCAGTCCCCGAAGGTGCATCCAGTTTTTGATCATGATGCATTTCTATGATTTCCACATCCGGGAAATACTTTGCAGCCATTTGTGAAAACTTCATCATCAAAATGGCTCCAATTGCAAAGTTTGGCGCGATGATGCAACCGATGCCCTTTTCTTTTGTTAAAGAATCCAGCTTCGCTAAATCTTCCTTTGTAAAACCTGTCGTTCCCACTACAGGCCGGATGCCATGGTTAAGTGCCATTTCGGTATGAAACATCCCCACTTCTGGTGTGGTTAAATCAATCAATACGTCAGCTTTTACAGAAGAAAAACAATCATTTATATCCGAATAAACAGGTGCTTCAATACCTTGAAAACCTTCTATTGTGGAGAGGCTTACCCCGTTATGCTTACGATCTATGACAGCTGCCAATTCAAATCCTTCTGTCCTATGTACAAGCTTCACCGCTTCATTTCCCATTCTGCCACGAGGACCAGCCACAATCACTTTTACTTTACTCATCTTTACCTTCACCCTCCATTTTCTCTTCTTTTTTTGTCCATCTATCTTTATCACGGGTTGTAAACTTATGCATGACCTTATCATGTGAGCTTTGAAGGTCAATCCCTAAAGAATTGGCAAAACAAATTAAAACAAAAAGCATGTCCCCCAATTCCGCTTCTACGGTATTCTCTTCCTCAGTTGCTTTCTTTGGTTTTTCGCCATGATAATGATTGACTTCCCTAGCCAATTCCCCAAGTTCTTCAGACATCCGTGCGAGCATGGCCAGCGGGCTGAAATATCCTTCTTTGAACTGTCCTATGTATTGGTCGACTTCCGCTTGCATTTGTTGGATCGTCTTGTGATTTTCCATATAGTCACCCATTCTTGATTTTCGTTTTCACACATTATACCTTCTCCATGTTAGCTAAAAGTGAAACATATGACAACAGATACGTTCGAGAATCTAAATTGCCCATAGTTGGTTAATTAGTTATAATTAGTAAATTGATGATATGCAAACCTTTGGAGGTATGGACATGCTTTTGGGCTTAAAATTGAAAAATACTATATTCATCCTTTTTGGGGCTGGAATCTTCGCCTTTGGACTTGTGCACTTTAACATGCAGAACCATTTGGCCGAAGGCGGATTCACCGGTCTCACCTTGATTATATATCAACTTATTGGGATAAATCCTTCTTATTCTAATTTGGTTTTGAATATTCCCTTATTTGCAATAGGCTGGAAATATTTGGGTCGCACATCTTTCTTTTATACGATTATCGGAACGGTTGGCCTCTCCGTTTGGTTATGGGTTTTCGAGAAATATCAAATCGAAATCAATCTCGGAAACGATTTGATGCTGGTGGCATTGTTTGCCGGGGTATTTGTTGGTGTCGGGTTGGGCATCATCTTTCGTTACGGGGGGACTACAGGCGGTGTAGATATCATTGCCCGTTTTGCCCACCGGTACTTGGGAATTGGCATGGGACGAACCATGTTCATCTTTGATGCCGTAGTTATCGGCCTGTCCATCCTTACCTACCTGGATTACCGGCAAGCGATGTATACCCTCGTTGCCGTATTTATAGGTGCTAGAGTAATCGACTTTATGCAAGAAGGAGCTTATGCCGCTAGAGGTGCCATGATCATTAGTGAGAAAAACAAGGAAATTGCAGAAAAAATCATGAATGATATGGAGCGGGGCGTAACAGTATTAAGGGGATATGGGTCCTTTACACGCAATGACCGGGAAGTGCTCTATTGTGTTGTTGGGAAAAATGAGCTTGTCCGCTTAAAAAATGCCATAACATCGGTTGACCCCCATGCATTCGTATCTGTAAGTGAAGTGCATGACGTATTAGGTGAGGGCTTTACCCTTGATGAGAATAAGAACCCGATTGAAAGATAATCGATTGGCAGAGGCATTACCGAATTGAATGTAATCCTTTTGAATGTTTCCCCGAATACTGAATTTTATAAGCAGTGTACAACAAATATTTTTATAGGTTTTTAAAAACGCATATTAATTTAAAAAAGGACGCCATAATGATGGCGTCCTCAGTTTGTCGACAAAAGGGGTTCGGAATGTATTAATTCCGAACCCCTTTTGATATTTTCTTGGAATTTTGCTC
>NZ_JAOPHO010000017.1:0-73332 GCF_033141925.1 Peribacillus sp. CSMR9 | reverse complement strand
AGCTATTTGAAAATATCGTAGTCGATGTTCCCTCCGATTATTACAGGGCCCCCGGTAAAACCCCCACTGTAATTATTAAAGAATTTACACTCTCATAATAAAATAAAGATTCCTTTGTTAGCGTTAGGCGTGGCGATGGCGATGAACCTTTTTGGTCATGGAATTGCATTATCAGGGGATTTCATCATTCAAGCTGCACCTAAACTAACGGCGGATGCCGCTTCCATCCCAGTCGGTGATGTCATCGCTGCGAGCATTCCCCTTGTCATTACAATGGGGGTCGTCACCACCCTCTCCGCCTTTATCCTTTTAAAGCGGGATATGAAACTTGGCAGAATCAAGGCGGCAGATAATGAAGGGATCGTCCAAGATCAAACATTCAGTGAAGATCTGCTCACACTGGCACAAAAGAAGTTTTTTGCCGTCTTCATTCCAATCGCATTTCTGTTAGATGTTGTGGCATTGTCGATTTTGAAGCTGCAAGGCGGGGATGCCACGGCGTTGGTTGGCGGTACAGCCGTTTTCATTTTGCTGATTTTATCCCTTGTCGCTCATAAACAACAAGGACTTGAAAAATCAACGGCCTATTTGATTCAGGGTTTTCAATTTGGCTTCAAAGTATTCGGACCCGTCATTCCAATCGCTGCATTCTTCTATTTAGGTGATTCTGGCTTCAATCAGATCATCGGTGCCTATTTACCAAAAACTTCTCTCGGCATCGTCAATGATCTCGGTGCCGCCTTAGCGGCTTCCGTTCCTTTAACGAAAGAAATAGCCGCCGTCACCTTAACGGGAATCGGTGCCATCACTGGCTTGGATGGATCGGGCTTCTCAGGCATTTCTTTAGCGGGTTCGGTTGCCAAACTATTTGGAACGGCAATCGGAAGCGGAACCGCCACATTGACCGCCCTTGGGCAAATAACCGCGATTTGGGTTGGCGGAGGCACCCTGATTCCATGGGCATTAATCCCAGCCGCTGCAATTTGTAACGTCAGTCCTTTTGAACTTGCACGCCGGAACCTGCTGCCGGTAACAATTGGTTTAGTAGTCACTACAATAGTCGCGATGATTATCATTTAGCTTAATGTACTCCTGTGTTCCTAAACAGGGTAGATTGATTTTAAATAATCCCAAATCGATCGACATAGCGGATGATTATCGATAAATTACGATATCTTACTTGAATCTCATCCCCCATGTTAAGCTTAAAATAGCTTGATAAGCGGGAGAGCTAATGCTCTAAATATGCAACTGCATCTATCGAAGACGTATCAACCTACTCTAACAGTTGTAAAGGAAACAAATATTTTCAGTTTATAAGCAATGTTCTCCCCCTCTTTCTATTGCTGGTTATTGCTTTCACAACCTCGCTTGTTTATAAAAAAAACGAAATCCCCTCCATTAATGAAACAGGGGATTTCGTTTTTTAGGTGGCAAGTCTAATATAAGGATTATCGGACAATACCCCCTAAATGTATAGGGTATAATCAGTTACACAAACATATTAGCCTGATAATGATGAAATACACCGAATTGAATATCATATTGCAAAAAAATCATTCACTATGTTCCTTTAAGAATTGAATGGTTTGCTCAAAAGTTTGTTCAGCATGCGGGATGGTAAAATCAAATTGGTATTCATGACCTAAGTCCGTATTTGTTCCATCAAATAGAACACTTTCTATTTCCACTCCTTGTTTTTCAAGAACATCTATAAGTTCTGCTGATTGTGGTGCTAGTGGATCCGCATCTCCAACTGTCAAAAAGGTAGGAGGGTAATATGGTGTTATATGTTTAACTGTAGACATCTCATTCAGTCTAGAGAAAGCTTTATAATCCTTTTTCCCTGTATATGCCCAAAACACCGAGTCGATCCCCTTCTTTATCACCGGCGAAGACTGAGTACCCATTTCGTCCATGTTATAAATCCCACAATATAAAAGTGCACCTTTTAACTGTTCTTTATCAATTGAAGGTTGAATATCCATTGACCTTGCGAGTGCTTCATTCGTTATTAACGCAACGGTTTGACTAGCGATTTGCGCACAGCTGAGTCCCCCCCGATAAATAGTGTATTCATATCACCACCGTATTTTGCGATATTCTCCTGTAAAAACTTGAGGGCTTGGTTGGCTTGCAGAATTGGACCGGGATATTTTTGTCCTGGTGCAATCGCATAGTTTATATTTGCCACGACATATCCCTCATTGGCTAATGCCATTCCATATTCTTTTGTTTGTTCCTTACTGCCTGATACAAAAGCACCTCCGTGTATCCACATGATAACGGGGAGTGGTTTATTCATATTTTTGGGATAATAAATATCTAAAATACTATTATCCATTCCATGCTTATCATAAGTTAAATCTTTTTCGACATGAACCTGTTCTTTAATGATCTCCATGTTTTTAGGAGATGCAAAAGAATCTGCTTCGAAAAGCTGCTTTATCATAAAGGTATTAAGTACCGGTGTGAATTTCCCTATTATTAATACAAGGATAATTGGAATGATCATGATAGAGATGGGAATCATCCATCGTTTTTTCTTATAAAATTTGGTCGTTGTTATCAATTGCGTCAACCCTTCTTTATCTTTCTAATTAAACATGAAAATCTGTATAGAGATCCATTCTTTCAAAAAAACTATTTGGAGCATTTTTTTTGCTTCATATTCTTTATATCAAAGGTAAATTTTTCGTACCGTTATGAGTCAATGTTTAATCATATCCCCCAACATACTGGCTGAAAATAATAATATCAACCAATGAAAATTGTTCCCCTTTAACTTTAGAGACTTTAGCTGCTCCAATTTGAGCCTTACATGATAATATACATAATTTCAATTAATAGTGTCTAGCCCATTAATAACCAGCTTAAAAACCAAAGTCACATTATAGCTTAGATAGAAAAAAAGGACCCAAAAGTGGCTGAAATCATTTCATCTTTAAAATCTGGATATAATCCATAATTCTAGAGTCATGATCCGAACACTTTTGGGTCCTATTCTTTTTACATTAATCATTCCTAATCCGAGTTCACAAATAATTGCATATACCTAAATCAGAATTTCACAACGACTTCTTAGTAAATACTCTTGAACGATTTTTAATACAATATCTTGGTTTTGCTTTAAATAGAAATGATCTCCCTTTAACATATGCAATCCTTCAATATGTTCAATGTATTCATTCCAGCTTTCCATACTTTCCTTCGTCACGGAATCCTCTGAGCCCAATAGCAAAACTGCTTTATTTCCCACCTTTTTTTTGCGTTTATTTTCATCGTGGTAGTTGGCTAAAACATTTAAATCCGATTGTATTATCGGCAGGAATAATGTCATGAAATCTTCCGTTTCTAAGAGCTCCTTGTTCGTTCCCCCGATTTTTTTCAGTGATTGTTTTAAATTATTTGAATTAGAACAATCGATTTGATCTACTTTATAATCTGGGGACGATTTACTTGAAATGAATAAATGCTCTACTTTATTACCATATCTCTCATCTAATTTTGCCGCAATTTCATAGGCTACTATCGCACCCATGCTATGTCCAAACAAAGAGATGTTTTCCAATGATTGAATTTGATATTTCGTTTCCATTTCTTCCATTAGGCTATCCGTCAGATCAGCCATATGATCACGCAATGGTTCACTATATTTACTGCCATGTCCAGGGTATTCCAGCGGGACTACCTCTATCACATCGTCATCAAATTTCCACTCTCTATAAAAAGATGCACTTCCCCCAGCATAAGGGAAACAAAAAAGTGTTTTCTTCAGTCCTTTCATCCCCCTTCTCCAGTTCAATAAAGATTATTTCAACATGAACTTCATAAAGCTTTCCACATACCTTGAATCAATTTCCGGCATTTTCATTGATAGCCATTCCATGTCCTTCTTGGTTTTGGATTGAAGGATTTCCGACTCTTTTAATTTTGTTGATTCATCAATTAACTGGGACAAAGCACTTAATGAATGAATCTCATTAGATTGTGTCTTTTCCTTTAAAGATTGTAACCATTCTTGCAAATCCATATTGGAGTAAGGTATATTATTTTTTTCGAAGAAGGAGGTCACGAATTCACTTGAAACCCTCTGATCATTGAACATGTGATAGATTCCGAGTTTCTGATTCTCATTCAATCTTGATATTTTATACATAAACTCACTTACAAAGTCGACTGGCATCAATTCAAAATGAATTTCCTCTTTAAATGGCAATATCCTTTGTTCAATAAATGATTCAAAAACCTTGTACAGCATATCCTTCTCGTTCCAAACTCCGTTTAGTGAATTAGATGAAATCCTGCCTAATCGGAAAATATCGATTGTCAATCCATATTCCCTTGCTTGAAGAAGCAGTTTCTCTGCTACCCATTTGGACTGGCTGTACCCGATCATTAAATCTGGGGAGTAAACCAATTCGTCTTCCTCATCCCATTTCCTTTCGCCGGTCAAGACAGAAAGCGTTGAGGCATAATAGATGTTTTTCCGAGTGTATGATGAAGCAAACTTAATGATCTCCACTACACCATCCACATTTGAAACTTTTGATTTACTATACGGCTCGAAGAAGTTCGTTTCGGCACCGACATGATATACATGGGAAACATCATTGCTTAATTTCTCATATGTCATATCATCCAAACCGAATTGATGTTTACTAAAATCGCCTTCAATTACAACGATTCGGCTTTCGAACTCATCCTGCCAAAGACCATATTTCATTAAAGTATCTTTCAATCTATTTCTTGAAGGAAATCTAACCAAACAATATATTTTGACATGTTCCAATTCCCGTAACAATTTGTTTAATAGATGGGCTCCTAAAAACCCTGTTCCACCAGTAATCATCATATTCTTTTCAAATTGAACTGGTTTAGTGCATATTTTCCTTATTTTCTCCATAAGCGATCGATCGAGTGTGGAGTCCTTCTCCATCAAAGCTTCCATACTGCCAGATGAATCAATTTCAAGTGCACCAACAAATTTATTCACTGTGTTATTTTCCAATAAAATCTGTAAAGTAGCTTCAGGAAGTACAGTTTCCTTCATTATATAGACCAGTTTGGTAGCTAAAATGGAATGACCTCCATTTTCAAAGAAATTGTCGTCTAATCCTAAACTTTGATTTCCTAATATATTTCTCCAAATCTCCAATACTTCTTTTTTCTTTCCATTTTCTTGATTGGCTAAAAAAATCTTATTTTGCATGATATTCATTTCCAATAATTTAACCTTATCCACTTTACCGTTGGCATTAAGCGGAAAATCATCCACTCTGACAAAAAAGTGTGGAATCATATAATTCGGCAATTCATTGCCAAGATAATCTTTAATATCCTTTTCAGCATTTTTCGCGTTTTCATCCTTCTGTTTGTAATACGCGATAACATAATTCTCATCATTGATGTTTTTAACTGCTACTACTGAACTTTCAACCTTCATGTACTTATCAAGCTTATCTTGAATTTCATTCAGTTCTATTCTAAAGCCGCGAATTTTCACTTGACTGTCTTTTCGTCCTTTGTAAAGGATCTCACCATTATTTAACCGGATGCCATGATCACCTGTTTTATACCACTTCGTTTGATTCAAATCATCCATGATCAAAGCTTGTTCTGTTAATTGTGGCTGATTTAAATAGCCTCTCATGACCCCTTGACCGCCAATGTGGATTTCACCTATTTCGCCATCTCCTACCTCAACTTGTTCTTCAGATAAAATCCTGATTTCGACATTGGTCAATGGCTTTCCAATAGGAATAACATCTACATCCTTATCTTCGACTTCATGACAAATGGCAAAGGTTGTGCATTCAGTTGGTCCATACCCATTAATTAAGGAAAAATGACCAATTGTCTGCTTCAATCTTTTGACATGGGAAATCGAGATTTTATCTCCTCCAACCACAATTTTCTTTAATCCTTCAAAAATTAATGGATCCTCATCAACCATTGCATTGAAAAGACCTGTCGTAAAAAAAGCTACATCCACCTTTCCAATCGATATCGCTTCTTTCCAATCATCAAAAGAAGTGAACTCATTCGTCATCAGAAATAATGTTGCTCCATTTAATAACGCTCCCCATATCTCAAAAGTTGCGGCGTCAAAGCAAGGGTTGGAAAATTGAGCCACTCTATTATTTTCGTTTATTTCAAGTATTTCAGAGTTCAATACTAAATTGACTACGCTTCTTTGTTCTATCATTACGCCTTTTGGTTTTCCAGTCGTTCCAGATGTATAAATAACATACGCTAGACCATTCTCTGAAGAACGGTTCACAGGAGTGTGCCCTTCCCTGCTCAGTTCTTTAATCTCAAATGGAATTGGTTCAATATCCAATTCACTGAGCTTCCCTTCATGATCATTAAATGATAAGAAGAACTCCATATCCGTATCCTCAAGCATATATTCCAATCTTTTTAATGGGTATTTTTCATCTATTGGAACATAGCAACAGCCAGACTTTATAATGGCAAGCATCCCTATGATCAGTTCAATGGACCTTTTGCTTGGAATCCCGATCATTGTTTCTTCTTGAATTCCCATGTCAATGATCCTTTTGGCAAGATTATCTGAGAGAATATCTAATTCTTTATAAGTTATTTGCCGTTCATTTTCATAAAGTGCCGCTTTTGATTGATTATCGCCCGCCATTTTTTTAAAAGCTTCAGTTATTGACATCAATTTATTCGTCGTCATCGATTTACTTATCATCGGGCCCCAACTTTCAAGTGATTTATTAATTTACCAATAGATAGTGTTTCATCTTTTGTTAGATTTAAGAATATTTCTTGCATGGAATCCATAAAACTTAAAATTTCATTTTCATCGAATTTATTGTTTTTATAAATGATTTTATAATGCAACTTTGATTGCACTACAGCTGCAGAGAACGTAAGATCGAAATTAGTTGATTCACTTCCAACTGAACTTTCGATCATGATTGGCGAATCATCTGCCAGTTCTGCGCTCGGATAATTTTCGAATACAAATATATGTTGAAATAAATCCCTATCCCATGGAATTTCAGCGTATCGCTTTATATCCGTAAGTGAACTGAACTCATACTCTCTCATTTGTAATTGCTTGTTTTGAATAGCGGTGAAATAGGATTGTAAATCATCCTCCCAATCGATTTTCAAAGAGAATGGAAGAGTATTGATCAATAAGCCTACAGCTGATTCGATATGCGGAATGCTGAGGTTCCTTCCTGAGCTTGTCACCCCATAACATACTGAGTTGCTTTCACTAAGGTAAGATAGAACGATTCCCCAAACTCCTTGAACAACGGTATTAATTGTTTTTCTATGCCGCTTGGATAACTCTATCAATTCTTCAGTAAGCTCTTCAGGTAAGCTATATTCAATAACTTTATCCGATGTAAAAGCTTCCTTATCCGTTTTCTTACTCACCAGTGCTTTTACTTGTTCGAAATCGCTCAACTCTTTGTTCCAGAAAGCTGCTTCTTCCTGTTTATTAATATTTCTTACATGGTTCATGACTTGTTTATAAGCATACTTATGTTCATCACTGTCTTTTAACGTACTGGATGGATTTCGATAATTATCCAAAAAATGATTAATGACGATTTGCAGGCTCCAGCCATCTATTAAAGCATGATGATGTGTCCAGATGAATTTAAAACGATGATCCGATAGCTGAATTAAGGTGATGTTCATGAGCGGCCCATTCTCTAAATCCGTTTGTCTGCTCCTGCTTTGTTCTAATAGATTTTCTATCTTGGATTCTGACTCGTCTACACTGAACATCGTTAGATTCACATGATTAAACACATAATAAATATCATTGAGTATGATTTGATAACGGTCCCCCAATTGATTGCGCCTGAAAACCGATCTTAGGACGTCGTATTTTCTGCAAGTATCATTCCAGGCTTCTTCTAATTTATCCAGATCAAGATCGCCTATTAAGTCGATGGATAGCTGCGAGATATATTCAGGACTTTGAGTTACTTCGCTATGGAATAACATCCCTTCTTGAAGTGATGTCACTGGGTAAATTTCTTCAATGTTATTAAACTTATTAATGAAATGCTTAATTGTACTTCCATCAACTATTTCCTCTGATTCAAAATCCGTTTCGATAATAGAGTCATTCAAATCTGCACTTCCGCTTAAAACTTTGTTTAATTGTGCTTCAACTTCTTTACATATCATTTGGAAGTTTTCATTGTTGCTATCCCCGATAATATTCAGCAAGAGTCTATTGTTTACGATGCTAGCGACAAAATTGAGTTTATATGGAAATTTGTATTTTAAATCGATATTGCTGCTATTGGTTTGTTCCATATCACCTGTATTATTAAACTGACCTAGATAGTTGTAACTCACAAGGCTTTCTGGATAACGATAATCCCGAGTGGAAATATACTTTAGGATTCCAAAGTCAAACCCTTTGTTCGGCACACTTCTTATTATGTTCTTCGTATTTCTCAGTGTAGATCCCAAAGACGCCTTTCCTTCAATCCTTACTGGATAGATGGAGGTGAACCACCCTACCGTCCTTGAAAGATCAACGCCTTCCTCAATATCCTCTCGACCATGTCCTTCTAAATCGAGCCAAAATTCATTGATTCCCATACGATTGGAAAACACCTGGGCGATAACTGATAATAACACTTCATCAATCGTCGTTTTATGTTTTCTTAATGTATTTTTAATGAGGTTTTGTGTTTGATCCTCATCCACTTCTATTTTGTACATGTTTTCAAAATCACACGTTTCTCCTAAGCTTTTCGTCAGCGGAGAAACGGGAGTATTCATTTCCTTTTCCCAATATTGAACGGCTTCTTCCGATAGGTCAGTGTTCTGATATTCGTTTAGTTTCTCGGACCATTGTTTATAAGAAGTCGTTTTTAAAGGAAGTGATAGTTCTTGTTCATTCTTCATCTGCTGATAACATCTTTCGAAATGTTCAAGAAGTATCCTCCATGAAACACCATCAACTATGAGGTGATGAATCACCCAAAAGATCCTTACCTCCCTTTGATCCCTGAATAGAAGAAACTTCATCATGGGGCCATTGTGTATGTTTAAACTTTGTTGGGCGTTTTCTTCTAGCTCCTTAATTTCCTTCAAACTATTTTCATCTTTAAAACTTGAAACATTATACTCATAAAAACCGCATGCTGTATCAGCATTCCCAATATTCCCTATATATGAATCATCATGTTTTTCAAATAATGTCCTTAATACGTCGTGCTGATCAATTAATTTCATGATGATTTTTTTAAATTGTTCAGTTGATAATGTATTATCCTTCATTAATACTACGGACTGATTCCAATGATGGATATTCTTATGATTTTCATTAAAAAACCATGATTGAATAGGCGTTAACGGGACATAACCTGATATTGTTTCTTGAACCACTTGGTTTTGCTCCAATTCATTCACAATATTCCCCAACTCGCGGACCGTTTGGTATTCAAATAAATCTTTAGGAGTTATAAATAAATCTTTTTCTTTTGCAGCAGAGCATATTTGAATACTGATGATTGAATCACCGCCACATTCAAAGAAGTTATCATCCGGGCCTATAGTGGGATCATTTAAAACGTTTCTCCATATTGTCAGAAGCGCTGTTTCAGTTTTGGACAATTCTTGCACATCCAGCACTTTTCCCTTCCGCTCGTCCATCTGTTCCGTCCATTTCGGCAGGGATTTCCGATCAACTTTCCCATTCGGCGTCAAAGGAAATTTATCCAGTTGCATAAAATGAGCAGGAATCATGAATGCAGGCAGTGTTTCTTTCAATCGTCTTCTGATTGATTCTATCGAAACCACATCACTCACCGTATAATAAGCAATTAGCCTTTTATTCTCAAATTCATCTTCCAATACCGTTACATAACTATCCTTAATTTCTTCCATCTTTCGTAAGGAAACATTAACCTCCGATAGTTCAACCCGGTATCCTCTTATTTTCACTTGATCGTCCGCTCTGCCTATATAGACTAATTCCCCAGCTTTGTTATGCTTAACTAAATCCCCGGTTCTATATACTTTTTCTGCAGGGTTGAATGGATTGGCTATGAACTTTTCATTTGTCAGGCTCTCATTATTCAAATATCCCCTTGCTAACCCAATTCCTCCAACGTATAGTTCACCAACCGATCCTGCCGGAACTAGTTTCCGGTTTTCATCCAAAACAAGTACAACTGTGTTAGTCAGAGGCTTCCCAATTGAAACAACGAATTCATTCGCTACCTCTTCATTCGGAGGAAATAGTTTAAAACTTGTACACACCGAATATTCTGTAGGCCCATAGGCATTAAAAAACGATATATGTTTAAACTTTGGAACGAGCTCAAATGGACATTCAGAACCTGCAGATCCCAGTACTTTAATACTGTTCAATTCCGTGATTGGCAGTTCCTTCAACACGGCAGGCGGTAAAATGATATGGGAAATTCCTTCTCCCTTAATTTGTTCAACAAGTTTACTCATGTCAAATTGATTTTCTTTATCCACACTTATATGCAGTTCGGCACCAAATAAAAGTGAGCTGAAAACCTCAATGACGGATGAATCAAAATTAAATGTAGCGAATTGCAATACTTTAGCTGATGTGTCTAAACACATCATTTTATTTTGGTTATAAACTAAGTTAATGATTCCTCTATGTTCTAACATGACTCCTTTTGGTCTGCCTGTCGTTCCCGAAGTATAAATGACATACGCTAGATTTCTCTGATCCGGAATGTGAAGATTGGCGTCCATTAACAGATCCGATTCTTTTTCAATATCTTCAAAATATATTATTTTAGCTGAATCGATCAATTCATTCACACCGAGTTCTTTGTGACTCAAACAATAGGAAATGGACGAATCTTGGACCATATAGCTTAATCGCTCATTAGGATAATAAGGATCCAATGGAACATACGCAGCTCCAGCTTTAATTACTGCCAACATCCCGGTAACCATATCAATTGATCGATTCACATAAATTCCGATTCTTTCTTCTGTAGAAATTCCCCTGCTTATTAAATGGTGTGAAAGACGATTGCTCTTATGATTCAATTCGCGATATGTAATGGTTCTGGGACCATCAACAATGGCTATCTTATCAGGAAATCTCTCAACAATTTTATAGAATGCTTCTGGGATTGTATCATCGATCCCCTCAAACTGAACGGTTTCTCCCTGCCATTCTTCCAATAATACTTTCTCCTGCTTCTTACTCACTACAGATACTTGGTCAATGTATCGTTCAGGCTCGTATGTAATTGTCCGAATCCACTCCAAGAAATTTTCACCTAATAATCGAATGGTTTGTTCATTGAAAATACCTGAATTATACTCAAAAGCGAATAAAAGTTTATCTTCATATTCTTCCACAGCTAAACTCAAATCGAATTTTGCTACCTTTGATTTTATTACTTCAGGCGTTATCTTTATGTATTCACTTTCAAATGCAGCTTTAGCATTATTTTGTAAAATGAAGACGGTTTGAAATAAAGAAGTGGTTACTAAATTTCTTTCAGGGTTGATGACTTCAACAATTTTCTCCAATGTCATTTGCTGATGATCATAGATGTCAATGATATGATTTGTATTTCTTTGAAGAATCTCTTCAAATGTTTCCTCGAGTCCCAGCTTTAATCTAAAGGGCAGTGTATTGACAAAATAACCTATCGATTTCCCTGTTCCTTCAATCATTCGATTCGCCAAAGGACTTCCGACAATGATATCGTTTTGACCTGTATATTTTGCTAGAAAAGACTGGTACATCGTTAGAAGTGTCATGAATAATGTCGAGTTTTTTTCAAGGGACATCCGCTTTAAACCTTGGAGCTCTTCCCTTGTTAGTTCCACTATAAAACTACTGCCATCGTTGCGATTTTCTTTTGTACGCATAGTATCTAAAGGAAGTTCCAATTTAGGTAATTCCCCAGATAAGTTTGTTTCCCAAAATAGCGTTTCTTCTTTAATGTTACTTTCCAACCAGCTTTTTTGCTCAATGGCAAAATCCTTATATTGTGTAAAGTCATTTTCAAGGTTAAGTTCCTTTTCATTCACTTCACTGTCATAAAATGATAACCATTCATCTAAAAATATACTCACTGACCATCCGTCAAAAACAAAATGGTGGAGATTTACAAATAAAACAGACTCATTTTCACTCAATTTAACAAGTTTCAATGTCAAGAGAGGACCTTTTTCAATTTCAAAGATTTCCGATTGGACGTCGTCTTCAATTTGCAGCAAACGGGTCGTTTGCTGTTCTGCCTTTAATTCAGAGAGGTCCATTTCATTTATTTTAATGTACAAATCTTCCTTAATTTCTTGATAGCCTTTACCGTCCTTTTCATGCACGATGGTCCTTAAGATTTCATGTCTATCAATGACATGGTTGACGGCTTTTTCCAGGAGTGAAGTATCCACTTTGCCAGTAATTTTATATTTCTGAGGAATGTTATAATTGGTTGTTTTACCATTGAGTTTTTCGTTGAACCACAAAGCCTCTTGGTTACTGGATAAAACATGATTTTCTGTTTGGATTTCTTTGTGCTCACTGTCAGTATCTGAAATTCGAGTCATGATGAAGGCCGTCAACGAATCGATCGTTGAATTTTGAAAAATATTTTTCAAAGTTAGAATTTGGTTGTATTCTTTATTTAACTTTGTCAATAACTTCATGGCTAATATCGAGTGTCCGCCCATTTCAAAAAAATCGGCATCTTTTTCGATTTGACTTGTTGATAAGACTTCCAAAAATGTCTTTTCTACAAATGATGAAACTAATTGCGTTTCATCTTTAGGAGATGTAATCACTTCTGGAAAGATCTTATGACTTAGCAATTTTAATGTGGGATTTTCAAACAAATCAGTCAATTTCATATTCGCATCAAGTCTTTTATTCACCTTAGATACCAATTTCATTGCTGTTATCGAATGCCCGCCCAATTGAAAGAAATCAGAATCCTCATTAATCTCAGTATTCAAGAAAAACTCTTGCCATATTTCTTTAAGTTCTTGATTAACCGATGTGGATGTGATCGTATTATCACTTGTTGCATGAAAGTCATTACCTACATTATTCTTTAGTTTTGAAAAATCAACATCGATATATATTTCGTCAATTTGCTGTGCTTTTGTAATTTGATGGGCAATCTGCATGAAGGCTTTTTGGATATCATTAATTAGTGAATGCTCTAAGAAGCAGCGATTAAAATACAATTTGCATTTAATAGTTTCTTTATTATCCTGGGCTTGTAATGATAACGGAAAGCTATGTGATTCTTTTCCGCCTTCAACTTCCCAGTTAATACTATTGCCTTCATTTTTAGCTTCCGGATAATTCTCATAAACAAATAACGTTTCGAAAATGGGATCTTCCTTCTTTAATTTTGTATGATTTTTGATATCCACTAAAGAAATTTGAGAGTGTTCCAGCATATTGTTTAATGTTTCCTGGAACCGTTTCAGTAAATCAGTAACGCTGTCAGTATCGTTTATTTCAGCTATCATCGGAATCGTATTAATGAGCAGCCCGACAATTTCTTCTGATTTGAATAAGTTATTCGATCTGCCAGAGCTCACAATTCCAAAGACTATTCGGTTTTGGTTGGACATTTCCTTTAGCACGATCGACCATATTAACTGCAATAATACATTAACCGTTACATGGTTTTTAGCGGCAAATTCTCTTAAAAGCTCACTCTGTTTTTTATCCAGCTCCCAAAATAGATCATTTTCCTGCCGGTCTTCCTTCACAGATTTCAGAACGGGAAATGTAATTGTCGGCTGCTCAATATCCTTTGCTAGCTCTTTCCAAAAACGATTTAGATCTTCCGCATCGATTTTATTCATATACCGGATAAAATCTCCATATTGCTTTGGCTTTTCAATAAGCCGTTTGGAGTCTTTTCCTACAATTCGGCTGTAAATAACAAAGAGTTCATCGATGACTATGCTGGTACTCCAGCCATCCAAAATTATATGGTGATGAGTCCAAATCAAGATATACTGATTTTCTTCAATTCTCACTAACTGGAGTTTCATCAAATTGGAGTTATTCACATCCATCTGCTGGGATTTTGATGTCACTCTCTGAATTTCATTTAATTGATCATGTTTACTCAACTCCGTCATATCTATTATTTCTGGTTGATAGTCCATTGCATTGAATACAACCTGAACATTATTTTCAATATTTTTAGAGATGACCTTCATTCTTAATGCTTCATGACGTTCTACAACCTGACTCCATGCCTGGAATAATGCATTTACTTCAAGAGCGCCCGTTATCCTGATTCGCATTTGAGAAATGTAAAGGTTCTCAGCTGTATTGTTCATCTCCAGTTCGTAGAGGATTCCTTCTTGAAGCGGAGTTAATGAGTAGATATTCTGAATAGATTTCTCCAATTTAGCGCCTCCCGATTCCATTATCGTTGTGTTCCATCCTATCTACTGACTTCTTCTTTCTATTAAATGAGTATTCACATTATTTATTAGAATTCAATATATGAAACAGATCTTCCTCAGTAAGCATTGCATCTGGAAAATCACTTTCTATTAAAGAACCTTGATCAAATTCAGATCCCTTGATTTCCATCACGACTTTGCCTATGGCTTCTATTAAAAAGTTCATTTTTTCTTCAGCTAATTTTGAAATTATTTTTATGCTTAGTCTTCCGTCCTGGATCAATGCCAGAAAATGGAGTTTTGGTTTTTGTTCAAATTCACCAAAGTCCTTGCTATTGGATGATTCGAATTGAGAGTCCAACCTACCTAAATAGTTAAAAGTAACGTGGATATCCGGCTCCTGAATGACCCCAGGACTTAAATACTTGATTACACCATAATCAAAACCTTTATTCGGAATTTCCCTTATAGCATTCTTCGTGTTTTTTAAAGTATCATCAAACGTCTTATCTGAATACAGCAATATTGGATACATCGCAGTAAACCAGCCAACGGTCCGAGTAACATCCATTGTTTCGTCCACCATTTCCCTGCCATGCCCTTCTACTTCTATCCAGAATTTCTTCACTTCAAAAGATTGGTTCAAACTCTTCGCAATTAATGACAACAATACTTCTTCTACAGTCGCTTTAGATTGCCCTGTTAATTCCTGGATCAAAAACTCAGTTTCTTCTTCACCGAATGATTTCTCCACCGTTCTTTCTTGCGTAGCTATAAAGTCTTCCCCTATCATGAAATCCGTTATTTCACTTTTTGTTTTGTGTTCCCAATAACGGAGTGTTTCAGGGTCCATCAACGTTTCATTGTATTTCTTTAAGAAATTTGACCAGTCTTTAAATGATGAAGTTTTATAGGCGAGTTTCCCTTTTTGATTGTTTAATGCTTGATCATGGAGATGATTGAAATCTTCAAGTAAAATCCTCCAGGAAACTGCATCGATTAATAAATGATGGATTACCCAAAAGAAGCGATACTTGTTCTTTTGTTCTTTTAAAACAAGCATTTTCATGATCGGTCCATTACTTATGTCCAATGAACCTTGAACCGTACTTTCCCATTCATCTCTCATTCTTATTCGCGTTTCCTCATCTAAATGATGAATATCCTTATAGACTAACTCCCATGTTTTGTGTTCAGAGTCTATATTCCCGATATATTTTTCGTCATGCTTTTCAAATAAGGTCAACAATCCATCATGATGTTCCACGATTTGAGATAGAATACTTTCAATATCCTCCATTAGGGCACAGGAATTTTTACTAAAAACAATAGACTGGTTCCAATGATTGATGGAAGTCGTGTGTTCAGCAAAGAACCATTCTTGAATGGGGGTCAATTCCACATTTCCTCTAGTGGCTATTGGTTGAATCATGACTTTATTTTCAGTTTTTGCAACCGCTGCAAGCTCAGCTACCGTTTGATTTTCAAAAATTGATTTTGGACTGATGATTATACTTTCCTGCCTTGCTAGGGAACATATTTGGATGCTCTGAATGGAATCGCCGCCAAGTTCGAAAAAGTTATCTCGGATACTTATGTCATCTAACCCTAAGACATTCTTAAAAATCTGAAGAAGCACTTTCTCATTAAACGTCTTAGGTTCTTCTGATGTATTGTTTCTAGTGACTGGTACCGGAAGAATTGCTGAATCAATTTTCCCATTTGCATTTAACGGAAAATTGTCCACTTGCATAAAGAATGAAGGAATCATGTAACTTGGTAATCTCTCTTTTAAAAATGCTTTTAAGTGATCGTTATCAACCTGTTGTTTTGATGTGAAATAAGCGATTATTTGTTTATTTAAGTTTGGCTGATCCTGAACCATAATGAATGAGTCACTTACTTGCGGATACGCATTGAGATTGAACGAAATCTCATCAACTTCCACCCGGAATCCTCTTATTTTCACTTGATTATCCTTACGCCCCAGAAAAATCAACTCACCATCGTTCGTGAATTTTGCAAGGTCACCGCTGCGATACAAACGCTTTCCAGCTTTAAAAGGATGTTCAATGAACTTTTCTTTTGTTAAATCATCATTATTCACATATCCAACAGCTAATCCTTCACCACCAATATATATTTCCCCTGCAGCACCTATTGGTACGAGTCTTTGCTCAGGACTTAATAAATAGACGTCAGTATTCAGGATTGGTTTGCCTATCGATACTTTATTATTAGTAGTTTCATTTTTTTCAAACGCTTTAAACATTTCAATCGTGGTCCATACTGAATATTCCGTTGGACCATAGGCATTATAAAAATTTATATTTTGATAGCGCTCCAGCAAAGCTATTGGACATTCAGATCCGGCTGAACCAACGAATTTCACATCAGAATCCTCTATATTCAGCTCTAGTAATACCGCTGGCGGCAATACTAGGTGCGTTAACTTTTCACTTTTGATTTGATTTTCCAATGCGAATAAATCAAACATTTCCTCCTTATTATTCCCGATATGCAGCTCTGCACCATTTAATAGGCTTCCAAAAATCTCATATATAGAAGCGTCAAAATTAAAGGTGGCAAATTGTAATACCTTTGAGGTCACATCAAGCTGTAAGTACTTGTTTTGACTTATTACTAAATTCACTACTCCTCTATGGGATAACATGACGCCTTTAGGTTTTCCTGTCGTGCCGGAAGTATAAATTATGTAAGCTAGATCTGATGGTGTAATCATTTCGGTACAGCATTCGGAATCCAAGTAATGTACAGATTCAAGATCTATCACTTTAGCTATCTTTTTAATCGCAGGTACCACAACTTGATTCGTAATGCATATGTCCATTTTTGAATCATTGATGATATATTCCAACCGTTCAGCTGGTAGCATGGGATCAAGCGGAACGTATGCACATCCAGCTTTAATGATTCCCAACATGCCGATTACCATCTCAATAGATCTGCTAACATGCAGGCCCACTTTATTAGAGCCATTTTCCATATAGTTTCTAAGCAATTTCGCAATCACATTTGACTTTTGATCTAATTCTGAATAGGTAATGGTCTTACCATTATCAGCAACGGCTAATTTGTTTGGATGCTTCTTAACGATTCTTTCCAAAATGGAGGTGATCGTCTCATTTTGATGTACATCCGAAACCTCACCTTGCCACTCAAATAACAATTTATTCATTTGATTTTCGTCTAAATAATCCAAATGACAAATGGGCATATTTGTATTGTTACAAATTTGGAATAACCATTTTTCGAAACTCATCATGAGTCTTTCGATTGTTTCCCTTTTGAAAAGCTCATCGGAATACTCGAATTCAAGTATTAGGTCATGAGAACCCTTTACTTTTATAGTTAGATCATAGTTTGAAAAAGGAATTTCGAATTGGTCTTGTTCAAGCGTGAAGAATGAATTGCTAAAATTCCCTTCAAATCTTTCTTCCATAGCCAAAGCTGTTTGGAACAATGGGGATTGGCTTAGATCCCTGTCTGGATTAATGATTTCAACAATTTTTTCAAATGGAAAAGCCTGATGTTCCAATACATCCAAAATCACTTTGCGATTTCGGGTCAAGATTTCATGAAATGATTCCGTAACATCCACTGTTAACTTCAGTGGCAGCGTATTGACAAAGCACCCAACTGTCCGGGAAAATTCTTCTTGGCCGCGGTTTGCGACGGTACTCCCAACGATGATTCGATTCTTCCCGGTATACTGACTTAAAAACACTTGATAGGCGGTCATCATAAAAGTATATAAAGTTGTGCCATTCTCCTTTAAAATCTTGTCTATCAATAAACAAAGTTCATCCGTTATAGGCATTTCCAGTCTGTCACCAGAATAAGAAGGTGATTTTGGACGCTGAAAGTCAAATGGAAGTTCTAATGCTTCTTCCTCCCGATCTAAATAACTTTCCCAAAACCTCCTTTGGCTTGGCGTACTTTCCCTGACCCACTCCTTATGCCAGACAGCATAATCTAAATATTGCATGTCCACAGGAGGAATATCACCAACCTTACCCGTTTGAACCCTTTCATAAATCTCCATTAACTCCTCGAAAAAGGTTACAAACGATACTCCATCAAAAATGATATGGTGAAAATTGCATACTAAATAATACGTTTCTTCCTCAATTCGAAATAGCTTCATATTAAATAACCGATCATTTTCCAGATCAAAACATCTTTCTATTTCTTCAGTAAGATGGGAGGTGACCATTATATTACTGACTTCGGGGCCTACTTCCCGACAGTCTTCATAGGCTATTAAGTTACTGCTGTTTTTTGACAAGAATTGAAGTACTTGATGTTCTTCACCCTTAAAATTGGTTCGTAAAGTTTCATGGCGTTCAATCATGATATCTAATGCCTGTTGTAAGTCACCAATGTCCACTACGCCATTTAAAATGAATTTAAATGGCATATTATAGAGCATTTTCCTTTCATCGAGACTGTCAAACAGATACATTCGATCTTGATTATGAGAAAGCAT
Organism: Peribacillus sp. CSMR9; assembly: GCF_033141925.1. Classification (NCBI taxonomy): domain Bacteria; kingdom Bacillati; phylum Bacillota; class Bacilli; order Caryophanales; family Bacillaceae; genus Peribacillus; species Peribacillus sp. CSMR9. The sequence goes on along the minus strand of NZ_JAOPHO010000017.1, from coordinate 54,425 downwards.
CCCTTCCCTTTTTCCACGTTTATAAGGCTTATTGACCTCGTCTTCTCTCATGCTGAGAAGCATGTCCAGGAAACTTGCCAACCTTTCTATGTTCCATTGACTTGTAATGATTTCAGATGTTAATTGAATACCGAACTCCCGTTTTATCGAAGACAAAAACTCATCCTTTTTTTCATTTGTACTTAGTGATGCATTCATGTCCTCTAATAGTGATATTTTAAGAGGTTCGATGATAATTGAAATCATGTTTAATAGCCTATCTTCCGTTTCACTTATGATCCTGTTCATAGAACATCACCTCAATTCTTTTCCATTCAACTTAACTTATTAATATCGTCCAATTGTTTGATGAGTACAGATAGTTCCTGTATGGTTGATTGTTCGAACAACACTTTGATTGGCAATCTTACTCCCATGTTATTCTTCACCATTTGAATAAATTGCATGGCTAAAAGGGAATTCCCCCCTAAATCAAAGAAATTAGAATCTGTACCAATGGTTTCTTGTTCTAAGATCTCTTTCCAAAATCCAATAAGCTTTTCCTCAATTAACCTTCCCTTGACCGCAATAGTTGTCTCCATATATTTCCCCTCACTTAACTTTCATTTTTTCTAACATTCCGTTTAAGATTTGATTAAATATAGAAATGACTGATGTCCTTAACTTTAGATTGACCGCTGCCTCATTAAACTTGATTTGAACACTTGAACCAGGGTTAATGATGATGACGATTGGATAATGGGTGGTTTCCCGCCCTTCTTTCAAACTTACATTGATTTCACCAGTATTAGCTAGTTGCATGGGATAGTTTTCAAAAGCATATAATGAGTCAAATAAATGATCTTTCATATTAGCCCATTCATAAATTTCTGATAATGGTGTATTCTCATAGGCACTTAGTTCCAAAAATTCCTTTTGAACCTCATCCAGCAGTTCCATGTAGGTCTTCTCTTGGCTGATATGCTTTATAAACGGAACGGTATTGATAAATGGACCAACCATAACCTCAATATTTTGGACCGGGATATTCCTGCCGGATGTCACTACGCCGCAACATACATTATCCGTACCTTTTATTTCTTTTAAAGTAGTTAGCCAAATAGTTAGAAAGAAAGTATTCATGGTAATCTTGTATTCCTGACAGAATCGTTGAATGGAATCACTCAATTCCTCATCCAGTACTTTCAAGTAGCTATTCTCAATGTAACCCTCGCCTTCCAACACTCCCGTTAAACTAGGTGCAGAACTTCGGACACCTTCCAGTTTCCCTGCCCAATAGTCCCGCAGCTCCTTATTACTCGTATAATCTTTCATATATTCAACATACTTTTTAAATGAGGTACTCAAAGATGATGACGGTGTTATTGAATGATAAGAGTCAAAAATGTCATTAATCACCATCGAATAACTCCAACCATCCATAATAATATGATGGAATGTCCATATTAATTGGTACTCATTTTCCGCAAGCTTAATGATCATGAAGCCATTCAACCTATTGTTCTCGATATCTATGATTTTGTATTGATCTGCTAACAACTTTTCCAGCTTCGCTTGATGATCGGTCATTTCTTCATATTTAATCTCGATATCCATGGAACTCATCAATAGTTGATAGAATATCCCTTTTCTACTTGAATATAATTTCGTTTTTAAAATGTCATGTTTCCCAGCTGCTGTCCCAATGGCATTCTTTAATTTTGCGACGTCCAGAACGCCTTTAATATCAAAAATGAGTTGTACTTTATACTGACTGCTCTCACTATCAAATAAACTATGATATAACATCCCTTTTTGCAAAGCAGTCAATTCATAAATATCAACAATTCCTGTTTCTTTGCTTAGTAGTTGGTTAAGTTCCTCTTCAGGCACATCCACTAATGGAAAGTCTTCCGGACCGTACATCGAATTTTCCAATTTTGTCACTGCTTCCAACAATTCCAGCAAATTGTTTTGAATATAATTCTCAAAATCTTCTCTTACGAAATGTCTGTTGTAGTTTATTTTTATAGTTTGCTCTTCATTCACTACAAGTAATTCGATATCGACTTCATGCTCGGTATAGGAATTATGTTGAATATCATGTTCACTAAAAAAGATGACCTCCTTCGCAGCCAATTCATTGTTTTGATGAAATCTACCTAAATTATTAAAACTGATAAGCGGCTTATTTTGTTTCATTTGTGTCTCGCCACATAATTCGGTCATGATCCCATACTCAATCCCTTTATTAGGCAAGGCCCTAAACTTTTTCTTTGTACTTTTAATCGTGTTTGTAATGGATTCTTTATTTTCTAAATAAACCGGGCACATGGTCGTAAACCATCCCACTGTTCTGGATAAATCGACATCTGCGAATAATTCTTCGCGACCATGTCCCTCCAAAGTAAAATGAATATCTTTTTTATTAAAATAATTCCCGATTAGCATTGTAAAAATAGATAAGTATATTTGATCGATGGATGCTTTATGAGCTTTTGTCATTTCATTATAGATTTTGTTTGTAATCTCTTTATTCAGCTTCATATCAAATGATCTTCCATCGTATGCATTCCCTGTTTTGACCAAGGCGTTTTCATACAGTGCGTTATTTTCATTCAGCCAGTACTCTTTAATGCCTAAAGGAATACTATTTTTGTACTCATTAAGGTTATTTGCCCATTCCTTATATGATGTCGTTTTATTATCCAGTTTTAGTTCTTGATCGTTAATATCTTGAATATATAGCCGGTCAAAGTCTTCGATTAAGATTCTCCAGGAAACCCCATCAACAAGTAAATGATGAATGATCCAAATGATTCTATGCTCATTTTTGCCTGTATTGATGCATACAATTTTCATCAGCGGTCCGTTTGAAATGTTTATACCATGTTGTGCATTGATTCCGAGTTTAACAATTTCCTGTTCTTGTATGTCCTTATTCATGTTTGATAGATTTACGTAATTCAAAGTCCAATTTTCATTCGGGTCCGTATTTTTTTCTATTTGTGAAAATGCTTCTTTGCTAGTGAACCTTGATCTCAGCCCATCATGATGTTTAACGATATGCGCCATGATCTTCATAAGCCTTTTCTCACTCAGTTGCGGGTAGCCCTTTAATGTTACGGATTGATTCCAATGATTATAATTATTTATTTGTTGAGAGAAAAACCAACTTTGAATAGGTGTAAATGATGCCTTTCCAAAAACGTCAGACTGATTTATCGTTAAATCCCCCGTCGATTCCACAACCTTTGCCAGCTCTTCGATACTTTGTTTTTCAAAGATATCTTTTGAAGTAATGAAAAGATTCTCTTTCTTGGCAAGTGAACAAATTTGAATGCTTAGGATGGAGTCTCCCCCACATTCGAAAAAGTTATCGCGGATGGCTATTTCCTGATTATTCAGGACCTCTTTCCATATCTTTAGCAATTTTTGTTCCGTTTCATTAATGACACTTTTACTTTTAGTCTCTTCCGAGTTCGTTTTTGTATCCGGTAAGCTCTTCGTATCCACTTTGCCGTTAACGGTCAGCGGAAAAGACTCCATTTTAATGAAGTAAGAAGGAATCATATAATGAGGAAGATGATTCTTCATATAATCCCTGATATGATTTTCTTCCAGATCATTGTCTGAGATATAATAAGCAATGATGAATTTCTTCGATTTAGATTCATCTTTTATCGCGATAAAGCAATCCTTTATACCTGTACATTTGTTTAGAACAGCACTGATCTCACCAAGTTCGATACGATATCCCCGGATTTTCACTTGGTCATCCGCTCTTCCTGCAAATAGTAAATTTCCATCCTCGGTATACTTAACCAAATCTCCAGTTTTATAAAGCTTTTTTGAGGGATTGAACGGACTCGGAATAAAGCTTTCATCGTTCTTCTCCGGATTATTTATATATCCTCTTGCAATTCCTTTTCCGCCGATATACAGCTCGCCTATTTGACCTTTAGGTGTAGGCTTCATCCTGGAATTCAACACGAACGCTTCTGCATTTAGAATTGGCTTACCAATGGGGATCACTGTATCATCACTTGGAAGTACCTTATATACAGTCGCTACGACAGTACCCTCCGTTGGCCCATAATTATTATATAAGTCAAAACTCAAACGATCAGGTTTCGTTTTTAAACGATCCCCACCTGTCAATATAGCTCTGATTGATTGCGGGAATTTCATTTCGTTGATAAATAATTGCTCTAGCAGTCCCGTTGAAAAAAATGCGAGTGTGACTCTCTCCTTTTCTAACTTCTCCGAAAGGATCTCAACATCCAGTAAATCATAGTAATCTAGAATCAGGAGTTTATTCCCATTCGTTAGGTAAGGGAATGCCTCCCAAACAGAAGCGTCAAAAGATGTATTCGAAACCAGTAATGCTGCATCTTTTTCATCAATAGAATAATAATCGATATGCCAATCACAGAGGTTTGCCAATCCGCCATGTTCAATCATGACTCCTTTAGGTTTTCCCGTTGTTCCTGAAGTGTAGATGATATAGGCCAAATCATTATCCGATAGCTTTCTTGAATCGAACTCTTCACATTCACTTTCTCTTACTTTTAGTATGTCTTCGATCAATATTAGTTTTCCTTCATCACCGGGATACTTTGAAAGTCCTTCTTCATTACTTAAACAATATATGATTTGAGAATCCTCAATCATATGTTTCAGCCGCGACTCTGGCTGTGACGGGTCCAAAGGCACGTACCCTGCCCCAACTTTCATAATGGCTAAAATAGCCGTTACCATATTGATCGATCGATCCATAAAAATACCTATTCTATCTTCTACACCTACATCGTTTCGGAATAATTTATGTGCCACCTGATTTGCCCGGGCATTTAACTCGCTATACGATACTTGATCATCTCCATGAACAATGGCAATATCATTGAAATTTGTACGTACTTTATTCTCAAACCTAGTTATTACATCTTCAAAATGTTGATCTTCCATTTCTTGTTTTACGTTACTTGTCCCCATTTCGATTAGTGATTGTAACTGTGCAGGCTCTAAATAGGTAATGTCCTTTAATTTCCTGCTTTCCTGGGTTGTAATCTCTTGCAGCCAATATTTGAAATTTTTAGCCATTCTTTGAATCGTCGTTTTATTGAATAATGATTTGTTGAATTCAAACGAAATGACTAATTCATCCTCATCAATTTCCTCTACCTGAACAACCAAATCAAATTTAGCTTTAAAGGTATTGATTTTTTTTGGTTTTAATTTGAAATCTTTATAAGCCAGCTTTTCTTTTTGGTTATTCTGCAGAACAAATACTGTATCGAACAAAGGCGTATTTTCCATGGTTCTTTCTTCCGATGAATATTTTAAAATTTCTTTAGTAGGTAAATTTTGATGGTCAAAAACACCTGCAATATTTTTTATATTTTTTCTTAAAATCCCTTTAAATGAATCATCCTGAGATACCTTTATTTTAAAGGGCAAGGTGTTGACGAAATAACCTATCAATTGTTCTGTATCCACATGGTTTCTCTTCGCCAATGGACTTCCGACGACAACTTCCTCTTCATCAAAATAAACAGACAAAAAGGTTTGATAGGCTGTAAGTAAACTCATGAACAAAGTCGACTTCGTTTTTTTATGAAGACTTTCTAGATTGTGTTGAATATCTTTTGGTAACAAGAAGCTGATAATATCGGAAGTGCTTTTACCTTCTCCTGTTTTTTGATGATCATATTGTAATAAGGACTTTTGCCGTAATGCAGTTATTTCATTACTCCAGAACTCATTATCCTTGCCACTTATATAATTTGGTGAGTTTTTTTGCCATAAAGCATAATCTCCATATTGAATGGATTTGTTATTTATATCATTTTGTTCCCCATTCTCGATTTCCTCATAAATGGAAAACCAATCATTGATCATTAATGGAATCGACCAACCATCAAAAATAATATGATGGATATTACATATTAATTGATATTCACATTCATTTTTCTTCACTAACGCAATCCATAAGAGAGGACCATTACTTATATCGAATTGTCGTTCCGTTTCTTCATTCACCAAGTGATTTATTTTTTCTTCCTGTATGTCTAAAGGAATGTCCGAAACATCAATATAGTTAATACAATGGTTAATCGACTCATCAAAAACCAAGATGCCTTTTCCAGATTGTTCTCTTATGATACTTTTTAAAATTTGATGTTTATTGCTTAGCTTATCTAAAGATATCTCCAGTTTTCCTTTATTCACTTCACCTGATATTTCATAAGAAAAAACTATGTTATATAACGATTTATCTACATTGGTTTGGTGAATGAACCACAAATTTTCTTGTTCATATGTTAAAGGGTATGTATTCATGTCATTTATAGGTATATAATCTTGCTTTACCTCTTCTTTTTTACGGGTTTCTAAAACTTGGGATAATTTCGCAATCGTATCGTTATCCAAAAAAACTGAAGGAGCGATTTCGGTATTGAATTGATCTTTTATCTTGACAATTAATCTCATTATCGATAATGAATTCATTCCACTTTCAAGTAGTGACTGATTATTTTTTATAACCTCATTACCTATGATGCTAACAACCACTTCTCTTACTTTTTCACTTATTTTTTCATCTGCTGGACTCTTAATACTCGATGCAGTTTCACTGTCTTTTATAATGACTTTGGGTAATAATGATTTGTCCAGTTTTCCGTTTACAGTTAAGGGGATGTTGTCTACCTTGATAAAAAAGCTTGGTATCATATAGGATGGCAATGAGCTTCCTACACTTTCCCTCAAATAATCAGCAGCTAATTCCTCATCAGCAACATAGTATAAAAATAAATGCTTATCATCATTAAACGCTGTATCCATTGTAACGACAGCATTCTTGATGTTTTTCAATTCATTGTACGAGCTCTCAATTTCCCCTAATTCAATCCTGAAACCCCTTAGCTGCACTTGCTCATCATTCCTGGAGATATATTGCAGATCCCCATTATCTAAAACTTTCACTACATCCCCTGACTTATAGTAGCGAACATTATCGATATAAGTAAATTTCATCTTATTCATCATGGCATTTTTATAGTAACCTAGCGAAACACCTTTTCCTGAAACGTATAACTCGCCCTCTTCATCTCCAGTTACTTCTTCTCCATTTTGATTCATTACTTTAAATCCAAGATGAGGCAGGACTTTTCCGATATTAGTAATTCCTTTTTCAACATCACTTTTAGCGATTTCTTTGTATGTTACATGAACGGTGGTTTCAGTTATTCCATACATATTTATTAGCTTTGGCAGCCTGCCGTTTTCTGGCGAAAACCACTGCGCCAATTTTTTGAAGTTTAATGCTTCTCCTCCAAATATAATGTATTTTAAACTCAATTCATTTTGACGATTTATGAGCTCTCCACTCACCTCGAAGAAAGCACTTGGCGTACAATTAAAAACGGTTGTTTGAGTACTTACCATTAAATCAACAAAAGATATTGGATTTCTGCTTTCTTCAAATGAAACCATTACGACTTCTCCGCCATAAATCCAAGCTCCCCACATCTCCCAAACGGAAAAATCAAATGCGTAGGAATGGAAAAATGTCCATTTATCTTTATTACTAAACTCGAACAAACCCTCGCAACCTAAAAACAAGTTCATGACATTTTCATGTGAAACACAAACTCCTTTAGGCTTGCCGGTTGAGCCCGATGTAAAAATGATATAAGCTGGATCCTTTGGGTCAATTAAGGTATGTAAATTATCACCTGTCATATCTTTAGAATTCTCTACCACCTCATCAATGGTTAAATGCCCACAATCAATATCGTCAAGCTGACCCTTATCCCCTATTAATAACTTCAATTCCGAATTCCTTATTATATGCTTTACTCTTTCATCCGGACTTTTAGGGTCGATAGGTACATAGGTAACACCCAATTTAAGGAGTGCTATGATTAAAAATAAAACATACTCGGACTTTTCAATATAGATTCCGACATTGTCTCCTATATTTATCCCTTGATCCTTTATATACATCGCCATTTTATTTGCCAAAATATTCGTTTCTTTATATGAAAAGTGCATATCTTTATTTCTTACTGCAATATTGTTTTCATATTTCCTAACACTTGCCTCAAATAAATTCACTAAAGAATCCATATTCATCATTTTCCCCCATCATTTTAAATATGTGCCTGATGCGACCGTCAACATATGAAAAACTAAAGAAATTAAAGCTATGAAAATCGTTATGATTAATGCTTTTTTTCTCTTAATGAGTGCTAATTTTTCTAAGCTATAGCTGAATAAAATTAAACTGACAATATAAAACAATTCAAACTCAGCCATGAATGTGTGAAGAATTGAAGTTTTATCATGCACGAGTAAGGATAAACTAGTAAATGTCGTTTCCTTGCTCTTAACCAATAATGCGATTATTGCATTAACACCAGATCCAACTACAATGCATATCCCTGCATTAATGACAGCTTGACAAATCCCTTTTATATTTACCGATCTTTCTTTTGAGAATAAAAATAATAGGCATACAATTATTATTTGAATAATAAATGTAACCAATAATCCAAGAGCTCCCATTACAATTGTGTTTATGGCAAAACTCATGACCCCTATCTCTGAAATGGACATGCCATTTAATACATTCATCCCTTTTTGATCTGCAGAATATAACAAAAGCGTCGTTTCGATACCTGCAATTAAACTGAGGATCAATAACGAAATGATTAACTTATGTACTCTTTCCTCTTTTTTAAATAGATATTGTACTAGTTTGTTATTGTTTTTAAATTCAGCATTTGCTTCCACTTTTAATTCCATTGGTATTCCCCCTCAATTTATTTTCTGGAATTTATTAGAAAATAAACTCCTTCACTTTCCTTAATCTTTTTTTTGTCGGATTCCGTTATATATGCCTCCAAAAAGTCAGAGTCAGTTTTCGTTTTAGCTTCAATATCGATTCCCATTGGATGCAGTTGATCAAAAATCAAGATTCCAAAAGTTTTATCTGTATGAGTGATGGAAATACCGATGTTCATTGGTAAAAGACAAGTTATTAACAATATTACCGGCTGTCCAAATTCTCCTTTCAACAGGATATATTCTTTATTTCATCCAAACCTATATCTAAAAATTCATAATTGCTTTTTTCCACAAACGAACTTTTCTTTGCTTCGATTATTTTTTGGGGCCAGCTTGCAAATTAAATAATTCCATTCTTTTCGTTGAAAATATCATCAATATAGTCCAAATTGACTGAATCCTCTTCATAAAACTTTATCTCTAAGTTTTGAAAAATTTTTTATTATTCATAAAATATTCAATCAATTATAATGACTCTCCTCCAAATTACATCCATTTTTATCCTGTAAAATTTCTTTTTTAAAACAAATATTTCATTTTCTAGGTTAATTATTGCCTATTATCATTATCGATAACACTTTATCACAACAATTTTGTCGAGTCCATTAAAAATTTGTAAATTATCTACATTAAATAATAACTTTACCAATTTACCTAATATTAATTTATTTAAATATTTTTATAAAAATATAATTTTTTTAAATTGGCCACCTTTATTTCTCCAATAAAAAAAGCCGTATTTTATTTTTCACTATAATTGTGAAAAATAAAATATGGCTTTATATACTGTTCATTCATTTATGGTTGTTTCGTGAAAATATGCATTGCCTTTTTTAATATCTCATTCTCTTCCTGTAAGTCTTTGATTATTTTATCCTTTTCCTCTTTCAGACTTAGCCCTGTAAAACCATTACGGGAATCCTCCAAGCCCTCTTCATTTGTTTCTTTATAATTATTGATCCAATTTCTTAATGTAGGTATCGAGATATTGAGCTCTTCGGCCAATTCTCTAGGTTTTCTGCCTTCTTCCAATACTAATCGAGCAGCATAAATTTTAAAATCTTTATCATGGTGCTTCCCCATAATAAGACACTCCTTTTTTAAATTTATTTAGTGCCGATTTTCTGTACATCCTTTATCAACGAAAAAAATTTTTTCTAATATAAAGACTTTCATAAATATAGTTTCAACCTATTAACCAAAACGGAATTGATTACTATTACGATCATTAAAATTATGAGAGCTCCCATAATTGGCTGGACACTGAACCAGACCAAGCCAAAATGAATGAGTGCAACCATGATTAAAAATGGAAATCCATAAAGTAGGCTTATTAATACATTGGGGTTTGATTTAATTGCAGCTGATGGGTTCTCCCATTCTATACTTGGGTTTTTCATATCATATATGGGTGTTAGAAGATTATAGCAAACCACTAAACAAGAAATAATTAATAACATGACTGCACTTTCCAATTCCCAATGGCCAAATAGAGCAAATATTAAAAAGCTGATCACTACGGCTATAATACTGATAATTGATGAAAATATCACTTTAGAAAAATAAACATATCTTTCATTAAAAGGGGCACTTTTCAGTAAATAATGATATTTCCCTTCTCTTGAATATGGGGTTCCGCTTATATTATTTATACAACTCAAAAAGAGGACAGAATATGAAAAGTATTTATCAAAGACTCCTTCTTTCGTTATATCCAAATAATTTGGAAACACTTCCTTCTGTATCAACAATAGCATTACAAGTGAAAAGATTGGTGGTAATAAAAGACCTAAAACTATTTGCATCTTAAAATATGCTTCAGACTTAATGATCCATATCTCTCTTTGTAAATAGTTACTCCATTGATTTTTGGAGATATTGACCTTTGAGTTTTTCATATTCATTTTATTATTTTCCAATAACCCGTTTTTAAAATAATTAACAGAAATGTTTTCTATAATGAATGTATATAATAGGAAACTGATTAATATTGTCGAAATATAGATAACAAGAAAATGAGCAGTTATTTCATTTGATACAAATGCATCTAGTATCCAATTAATCACTGGAATCATATTTGCGGTTTCAAACATATGTTTCATTATGAATTCCAACGAGTTTTTTAACCCTTCAATAGAATTCAAATCAATATCCGAAATGACCTTTGATATAGCAATTGATGATTTTCCAGCAAAATAAACAATGGAAATAATCAAAAGCATTAGGATGACAGCAATGTTCACCATTAAATATGTTATTTTATTTTTGAATTTATAATAATACCTATTAATGCACGACAGAATGAATAGGAGGATCAATGCCGTTAATCCATTTACAATGGGTAAAAATATAAATAATTTAATCGCTTCCATAAACTTTTGATCGACTATCAAGAATCCCATGGTCGGCACTTGGATTACCATCGATAAGATGATAGGCACCCATAAGCTACTTAGTACCTTAGCCTTTGATATCTCCTTATAGGTCAGTGGCAGCGGAGCCAATACTTTAAATTCATAATAAGCAAATATTTGCGATGTGGATAAATAGCAAACCAATGCAAAGACGAGAATGCTCGAAATGGTTAAATTGTAAAACAGGAAGACCTGGGTATCCCCAAGAAAATAAACAAAGGCATTTACGACAGTTAGCTGCAAAAACATATAAAAAACGGCTATTATCAAAACAGCCTGCAGCATTGTCTGCTTGGGCATTTTATAGAAGGAAGAAACGAAAAATCTAGTTAATTGAAGTTTTTCCTTCATATACCTGAGCCTCCATAAAGGTAGATTCTAAAGAACTTTCACCTATTATATTTTTTATTTCATCATGCAGGATGATTTTACCCTCTTTTAAAATAGCCACTGTATTACAAATTTTTTCTGCCACATCTAACAGATGTGTCGAGAAAAACACTGTACCGCCCATTTCAACATATTGTTTGATTAACCCCTTAAAAACTAAAACGGCGTTTGGATCTAATCCATTTAACGGTTCATCCATAATGATGATCGGGGGATTAATGGTAAAAGCCGCTATCAGGGATACCTTATGCATCATCCCATAAGAATAGCTTCCCATTGGCTTTTTAATGGAATCCTGCATCCCAAACCGATTGATATATTTCCCCAAACGTTCTTTGTCATCATTCCCATATAGGTTCATCAAGAACCGAATCCAATCAAACCCCGAAACATTTTTAAATACATTGATAGTATCAGGAATGAAGAAAAATTGTTTTTTAAATTCTATGCCGTCTTCCTTGGTCAGGCCATTTATTTCAACCCTTCCATTTTCATAATCCAATATGCCCGTAATAATATTCAGCGTAGTTGTTTTTCCTGCACCGTTCGCACCTATAAAACCTAAAATTTCCCCTTTTTTAATTTTTAGATTTACACCATTCAATATCTTCTTTGTTGAGTAGCTTTTCTCTAAATCTGTGATGCTTAACAATGTTATCATCCTCCAATCACTTCATGAATAACACATTTCCTCCCAAACTTATTCGTTATTGAATTTCTTTTTTGAAATCCATATGTTCGTTACTAATATCGTTAGCGCCGTCAACGCAAGTGCGGCTAATGCACCCCAAATCGCCTGTGTATTGACTGTACCTAAAATCAGTACTTCCATGGCATGTTTACTCATGCTTGCTGGATTCAAATTGTCCATAACCGGATTTAAACCAACAATGATTCTGCAGCCGAGGAGAAATACTATCGAAATTAATGCAATAATACCCTGACTATTAAAAATGGTACTGATCATCGTCGTGAATGAAACGATAAATAGAATCCACAGCAGATAGAACAACAAAGCTATTATTAAATCCACAAAATCAACACTCGTAAACAAAAAAACTACATACAGATATGAAACCAAGTATCCTAATGCTACACTGCAGGCAACAAATAGATAGTTGGAAATGATTTTCCCGCTTATATAAGATACAACCGTCACGGGCCTTGTAAGAATGAAAGCCAGCATACCATTTGCTTTATCAGATTGTACGACCCCCATCATGGAAACGATGATGATCATGACCCCCAGCTGATCAAATTGGGACCCTAATGTACTTGCAAGAACTTCGCCGCCTTTTTGGGCAGCCATGCTTGGATCAATCGTGATTCCTTGGCCCCCACCCAGTGCCTCTAATATTGAAGGTAAGTAATAGCTTACAACTGGTTGAGTTATTCCTAAAAATATAAATACAAGTGGCAGCCAAATCACTTTAAATTCACGTACCATCTGAACAAATTCCTTTTTCGCTAAAACGGTAAAATTATTCATTTTTCCACCACCAATTTTAAGAATATCTCTTCCAATGTATCGTTATCTATTTCAAACCTTACAAGATCAACATTATGCTCAAGAGCACTCGCGAGTAACATGTTCTTGTTCGACTCAATATTTTCCACTTCTATCTTTAATTTATTTCCCGTTACCTCTACACCTTTTACAAAGTTCAAGCTTTTAACGTTTTCAATCCATTTTTGACTTTTAGAGGTTATATCGACATTAATTTTATTTCCGCTATTCCTGTTTAATAATTCTGACATTGTTGTATCTTCGATTTTTTTACCACTCTTTATAATGACAAATCTCTCACATATTTCTTCTGCATCGCTTAATATATGTGTCGATATTAAAATTGTCGTATCTTTCTTTATTTCTTTTATTATATTTAACACTTCTCTCCGGCCGATTGGATCTAATGCCGAAACTGGTTCATCCATGACAATCAATGCTGGTTTATGTAACAACGCTTGTGCAATTCCAAGCCTCTGTTTCATTCCGCCTGAAAAAGTCCTCACCTTCGAATTCTCTTCCCCGCTCAAACCTACTTTCGACATTATCTCTGGAATGCCCCTTAATAATTCTTCCTTCTTGATGCCTGAGAGCTGCCCCATGAAAGTTAGTGTTTCTTTGGCAGTCATCCATTGAAAGAAGTTTGGGTATTGCGGTAAGTATCCTATTTCCTTTTTCATTTTTGAAATTTTCTTACCATCAAGCAATACCTCTCCCTTACTTGGATCTATAATATCTGCAATCACTTTTATTAGTGTCGATTTACCAGCCCCATTTGGCCCGATCAATCCAACACATTCCCCTGATTGCAGTTCCATTGAAAAATTATTGACCGCTGTTTTTTCTTTGAATTTTTTTGTAACATTTCTAATTTCTAATTTCATATTCTGTCACTGTCCTTTCTACCAATAACGAAGTACAGAATTGGACCAATAGTATTTGCAAAAATAATGATGAGTGTCCACAATAAAACATTTTTTCTCGTCTTTCGATGTCTGTATAAATCAATCAATGCTATAAGGACTAAAATCAATCCAATAACAATTACCGGTAAAATAATCGGCAGAATAGACATGAAATCAATATCTTTCAATTCGTTCCATCCATAATGCAATTCCATATATAATCACTCCTTTAATAACGAAATAATGTTATCATTATCAATAATGATAACATGTAAATTGGAATATTGCACCTATTTTTTTCTTTATAAAATATTGTTTTAGTTTTTATTGTTATTTATAATGATAATATTATCATTATAAATAACAATAAAAATATAATGATATTTTTAACGCTTATTCGTGTAAATCCTCTATGCTTTATTGCATGGAGAGATTAGCTTTTAACAATTGAAAATATTTAAAAATGGCTTTTTATTTACTTCGAAAAAATATTTCGGTAATATTATTTTTCCAAATGTGTCATTTTCGTAAATGAAAATGATTCCAACATTACAATATATGATTAAATAAACTTATTATTCATGACCTATAAGGAAAGAGAACTGCTGAAACATCAAAATTGATTAACATTATCCAGTTATTAATTTCTAATGTAAGGAGAATACGATGATTAATAAAGCTGAAATTTTAATGCACCCTGTAAGAATAAAGATTTCTCAAGCTTTAATGAGAAACAGGGAAAATGGTTTAACACCATTAGAAATGTTAAAAATCATTAAAGATGTACCACAAGCAACATTATATAGACATATACAGGTTTTGTTGGATTCAGGGGTCATTCGCATTGTAAAAGAGAAAAAAGTGAGATCCGTTTCCGAAAAATACTATGTTTTAAATGAAGAAGAAGCGCGACTTAGCGGGGAAGAATGGAAAAAATCTTCAAATGAGAAAAAGCTGAACTTTTTTTCTTATTATCAATTATCCCTTATGACTCAATATCAGAACTATCTTACTAAATTAGAAGAAAGAGACTGCTCAGAAGATGGGTCAACCTTTTCACTTTTAGAACTAAAGCTTGATGATGAAAGTTTTATTAACTTTCAAAATGAATTGAACGATTTAATGTTGAAATACTACAAAGCTACGAATCAAAGTGCTAAACAGGACTCTCCAATACGAACCATCGGCGTTACAATTATTCCAGAATCATAAACAAATGAAAAAGGCTGTTCCAAAACCATGGTACCATAAACCATAAATAATATAGAAAAAACGTTAAAAACATATCTATATATTCACAAGCAATAGGTTCCAATCTCTTTTGGAACAGCCCCTTCATAATGGAAGAAACTCCAAAAAAAAAGTTTACCACCAAGTTTTTATTATTTGCTTTGAGGACTTCAAAATGAATATACCCGATGTCAGCTGCAAGAGGGTCACCCATCAACTATCAAATTTTCCCCAAAGCTTCCTTGATACTGCCGTATACTTCGTCCCAAAGGTGTTTATCTTCAGAAAAAGCCACTGTTATCTTTTTAAAAACTTCTTTTTGCTCTGCCTCAAAACTTTCATCATCCTTAGCAGGCAGGTCAGATCTCAACTCCATTACGTACTCTTGCACTTTTGGTGCACGAGGTCCCCAAACCGCTTTTTCTTCACCATTCCTATCAATGAATATAAAGATTGGAATAGAACGCGCTGTTCCATTCGTTAAGTATTGATCGATCAGCTCAAGATTTTGATCTCGTAAAACCATGCGAGTTTCAATACTTGCCGCTTCAGATATATTCAGGAGAATAGGTATATTCATCATTGCATCTCCGCACCAGTCTTCAGTAATGACAATTGCTCGAAGTTCCTTCGATTTTAATTCATTTAAAAAAACTTGATCCGCTTCAGTAATGGAAAAACGCTCCTGAATCGATTGTAAGTTTTCTTTATGGACTTTCATCGAAGATATAAATTCTTTAGCCGGAATCCCCTTTTCAAACCATTCATTCAGTGTCGTCATACTATTTCTCCTATCTATTTTTAAGTTAAAAGTACCATAAACCACTTATTATTTCATTGTTTCAGCCCTAAGATTACAAATTGGTAAATTAAATCCATGTTTTCATTCCCGTGTAAAGGGAAAACTCTAAATACATTCAATAGCTTACTAACTAACTATTTTATATTCATTAGAACATTGTTTTCTAGTTTAGGAGATGAAATTTGTGGAAGGTTTCTCTTTGCGCTACTCCCTGCATTGACATGGGGCAGCTTAGTGCTTGTTTCCGAAAAACTTGGAGGCAACTCTTATAATCAAACACTTGGCATTACAATCGGTTCATTACTGTTTGCCATCGTGATGTCTATCATCAATCCACCGGAATGGAGCAGTCTAGTCTGGATTGTCGGCATCATATCCGGAATAGGGTGGGCATTCGGGCAATTATTTCAGTTTAATAGCGTCAAGGAAATCGGAGTATCTAAAACCGTTCCAATCTCAACCGGACTGCAAATCCTAGGAAATACATTTTTTGCCGTTATCATTTTCAGGGAATGGAATGACAAAATTACAATCATCATCGGCATAGCTGCAATCATCTGCTTGATTACGGGTGTCTTGCTGACAAGCTATGGCGACGGTGAAAACAAAAAAGAAGGAAGCATGAAAAAAGGGATTTTTTATCTTGCCATTTCAACGTTGGGTTATGTTACATATGTCATTGTTGTCAGATGGAATGAAGTTGACGGATGGTCGGCCATCCTGCCACAAGCAATTGGCATGTTCCTAGCTGCCCTGCTCCTTTCCATCAAACATAAACCGTTTAATAAGTATGCCGGAAGAAATATTCTAACCGGAATGATGTGGGCAGTGGGTAATATCGGTCTCCTGCTCGCTAATCCAAAGGTTGGCGTTGCCATTGCATTCTCATTTTCCCAAATGGGAATCGTCATTTCCACTTTAGGAGGCATCTTTCTTTTAGGAGAGAGAAAATCCAAAAAGCAGATGGCCTTCGTCATCATCGGATGTGTACTCGTAATTGCTGGTGGAATCATGATTGGCTTTACAAAAGAATAGTAAAAGGAGCGATAAATGATGTATGAAGATTTAGAGAAAAAAGTAGTCGTGATCACTGGGGCGGCAAAAGGGTTAGGAAAAGCCATGGCCGAAAGGTTCGGTAAAGAAAAAGCACATGTCATATTAAATTATCACACTGAAAATGGCGACCATAAGGAAATCATTAAAACGATTGAAGCAGCAGGCGGGAAAGCCGCAGCCATTCAAGGCGACGTTTCAAAGGAAGCAGATGTAAAGAAATTACTTTCATTTGCTATCGACACTTTCGGTACCATCGACATCATGATCAACAATGCAGGCATTGAAAATGAAGTCCCGAGCGAAAAGCTGACGCTTGAGGATTGGCAGAAAGTCATCGATGTAAATCTTACGGGTATGTTCCTCGCAAGCAGGGAAGCTATCAGTTATATGCTCGATCATGGTATCAAGGGCAATATTATTAATATGTCTTCCGTTCATGACCGGATTCCATGGCCTCATTTCGTCCACTATGCAGCAAGTAAGGGCGGAGTGAAGATGATGACAGAAACCCTTGCACTTGAATATGCTCCTAAAGGGATACGGATAAATAACATTTCCCCCGGCGCAATCGACACACCCATCAATGCAGAGAAGTTCAATGACCCAAAATCTAAACAAGAAGTCATCGACCTGATACCGATGGGATATATCGGTAAACCGGAACAGATTGCCGCTTGTGCTGCCTGGCTAGCCTCAGCTGAATCAAGCTACGTAACGGGCATGACCTTATATGCTGATGGCGGAATGACCAAATATCCAGGATTCCAAGCAGGAAAAGGCTGAAGTTTTTCTGTTTTAGGTAGCTGTTGAAATTTCCTTTTATAACAAGAAAAAGTCATGTATATGGATAGTAGAAAAGAATTTGAGGGACTGGGTCTCTCTTCTTTGTTTCTGAAGCAATTTATCCATTAATGCATCATTTGTTGCTGAAATAAATTTAAAGCGTAAATTGGGGTTTTCCATTTTCCATAGAGGAAGAGCAAATGGAATAAAGTATTGCGATGTAATGATATTAGCCCCTATCTTTATTTCCTCCAGTTCGCTTCCTGTTTTCAACTGTTTTTTCCCCTGTTGAAAGGTGCGAATAATTTGATCCGCAAATGGAATGAAGGCTTTCCCTTTTTCGGTTAAAATAATCCCTCTCCCTTGCCTCTCAAATAGTACTGAATCGAGTTCACTCTCAAGTGTCTTAATTCTTGCCGAAACCGTTGGCTGTGATAAAAACATTGCCTCTGCGGCTTTATGAAAACTATTAAGGTGAACAACATACATAAAAGCTTCAATATGGTCAATATTCATCTTCCCAACTCCTTTTTCCAAAATGAACGCAAAAAGCTCCTGTTCGCTTATCGCGTTCAGGAGCTTTTGGTTGTCCAATCAGCTCATCCTATTATAATAATTCTTTCTCCGATTTTAATCCTATAAAACCAATAAGTAAAGGTGTAATTTAATTAACTGAACAATCAACAAGTCACGATATATTTATTGCGATTCATACAACATGATATCCATGGAACCTAATACTATTTATGCAGGTAGAGGATTCTAAGTAAATAAAACTAATAGTTCCATTCTCTTTTTGCCCGATTTTAAAAACTAAAGTTTCATGGATTTGGATGGTCACTTGATCATTTATTGTCCACAAGTTATGCACAGAATCCTTATCTATTCTTTGTTCGTCAATCTTTTTTGGCCGTTTCGGGACTTTTCCAAGCGGTCCACTTTTTAGGAAATTGATGGACCATCATGTATATGTTATATTTTTTCTCCTTATAAAAGAAAAGAAGGGTCAACCTAATGTAGGGAATTCCAATAATGACATAAGGAAAGAAACTACATGCCTCAACAATAAATTGATAACAATCAATTAAATCAGGTAAAAGCAAACGTTCTCCTTACGCAAACCTTACTTTCATAAGCATGATTTTTGGGATTACCTCAATTAATATATACAAAACCTAAATAACAGAGCCCTATACCCATATTGAGGAATAGGCCTTTTAATATCGAATGATTTTGATGCTTCCATTCAACCCCACCTTTTTAATGGCGGTATGCTTTGAGGGAATCTAAACGTATTGTATGGATCATAGGTCATTTTCACTTCTCGAAGCCGTTTGAAATTTTCTCCATAGTACGCAGTTGGCCAATCTTTGATGAGGGTATCCGGCCAATTCACATAGTCACCTGTAGTATACGGAGACAAGGCGTACTTAAGTTCCTTGATCCAGTGATTGTTTTGCCGCTCTTCTTCTGGATTAGTCCATGTAGCCAAATACTCCTGGGCGATTAAAGCATCCCGATAATAAAATGCCGTTTCCTTTGGTTCCACACGGCCAGCCGCTCCTCCAAGGGATTGATGCCAAATGGCTGCATTTTCATTTGGAGCGTTTTCCAGAAAATGCTTCATCGTCAAGATTGCTCGCTGAGGAAAAGTTTTTTCAATGAAAGAACCTGACCTCTTACGATGGGCCGGTCGATTTCCACTCGGATCATTAAAGAATCCTACGGCTTCAATGTAAGGGACTTCCTTTATCATGACATTTATTGGTGAACCAGTTTTCGTCAAAGGTTTTAGAAGCTGCTTTAACCTATGTGACGTTCCAACAAATTCACCTTGAGCGATAATTTGGTTTACTTCCTTTGCCTTGAATTCAATTTCAGAAGTTAGACATTCATCAGCTTGAGGGGCCCAATCCTGCCAGGCATTAAACACCGCTTCGAAATCTTTCCACCCCCATGTGACGGAGAAAACCGATACCCTTGATACAGGGTGTACCCTGAAAGTAAGAGAGGTGACTATGCCAAAGTTTCCTCCTCCACCCCCGCAGCATGCCCAAAATAAATCACTATTAATTTTCCTATTTGCTTTAATGAGTTTGGCGCCCATCTTTCCACACGCCCTTACCATTTCTATTTCAACCAGATTGTCACAAGTAAGTCCAAAGCGCCTCGTTAACATCCCTATACCACCGCCAAGCGTAAGACCTACAAGACCTACACCGCTTTCGGTCCCAGCCGGAATCGTCGTTCCATACTTCCATAGCTTATTATATACTTGCCCTAAATCAGCTCCGGCTTCAATTTTTGCGATCATTTTTTCACGATTGACCTTGATCTTGTACATTTCACTAATATCAATGATTAGACCGCCGTTCACTAATGAAAAGTTTTCATAACTATGCCTGCCGCTCCTAACCCGGAAAGGTGTATGATTTTCCCGGGCCCACTTCAGTGAATTCAACACATCATTGGTATTTTGGCAAAACACAATGACCTTTGGAAATTTAGGGAAACTTAAGTTATTATTAATCCTGGCATGCTCGTATTCGGCATCATTAGGTGTAACGATACGCCCGGTAAGCTTTGTTCTTTCCAAAATATTAACCCCTTTCTCAAATGATGTGGAGAGTTATATATACTATGAAAATCTTTAGGAAAAGACACATTCTATAGGTGAAAGTGATTTAAAATCAATCCAATTCATACTTTTACCTCACTAAAAAGTAGGATATTTTGTTTTCTATTTGATAGAGCATACTTAACTCGCAAGATTTCACTATTTACTTGTGAATTAATCGCAAAGACTAAAAAACCCTTAAAACAAAATACCGTTACAATCGCCAGCACTTATTTTAAAATAAATAAAAAAACATGGTCATAAAATAACCATGTTTTCTTTATACTCATATTTCTGTGTCTGCACAAAAAGTTATTTATTGATAAATTCTTTGTTGATTTTTTCAGCTTCATCCATGTATTCCGTTTTAATGCCGCTCTTAACTCCCCACCAAAAGAAGCCAAGTGCCAGACATGTAATGACCACCATATCCCAGCCAAATGTAAGAATATTTTTTCCGCCGAACTTCTCACTTCCAATATAAGAAATCAAAATCATACAACCTAAGTAAAGAAGCATCCAAACACCTGATAAAAATTGTTTTTTGAATCCATTCCATTTATTTTTAGCTTGATAATAAAAGTAAATAGGCAGTCCAATTGCGATGATGAAAGCGACTTCTCCTGTTAATGGCCAACGCGCCCAGTATAAAGTAAGCGATGCAAAAACAAATCCGCAAGGTGCAATAATTGAGGCACCTTTTAAGTGAAATGGACGGTTAAAATGTGAAGCGGTACGTCTTAATGTTGCCAATGCAACTGGCCCCATGATATACGAAATAAGTGTGGCAACTGAAATCACTTCTGCAAGTACGCCCCATCCGCGGAATAAAAATAAAAAGATAAAACATACACCTAAGTTTAATAACATCGCTGCACGCGGAACACCATAAAGTGGATGTAATGTACCAAAGATCCTCGGTAAGTACCCATTTTTCTGCATTCCATAAAGCATTCGCGAAGTTGTAGCTGTATAAGTGGCACCTGAACCAGACGGTGAAACAAACGCATCTACAAACAATACAATCGCTAACCAGTTAAGGCTTAGAGCAATTGCCAAATCTGCAAAAGGTGAATTAAAATTCAGATGACTCCATCCGTTCACGATCATTGACGGATCGACTACACCGATAAACACAACTTGTAACATAACGTATATAAAACCTGCAATTAGAATAGAGCCAATAACAGCAATAGGTATAGACTTATTCGGTGACTTCGCTTCACCTGCCATATTAACGGGACTTTGAAATCCGTTAAACGCAAACACTATACCAGAAGTAGCTACTGCTGTTAAAACGCTTGCCCAACCATATGGTGCGATACCCTGAGAACTTGTAAAGTTTTCACCATGAAATCCAGCAAAAAATAACGATCCTGCCATTACACCTGGAACAATTAATTTAAAAATGGTAATAAATGAATTTGCCTTAGCAAAAAGGTTGACTGTCCAATAGTTGACGAAGAAATAGAACAATAGTAGTAAAGAAGCTATGAATAATCCTTTGGTCGTTAAGATATTGTTATCAACTAAAGAATGAGACCATCTGGCCCATTCCCAAGGCCACGTACTCATATATTGTACCGAAGCAATGGCCTCAACGGTAATAGTCGAAGCGATAGATATCCAGTTCGCCCACGCAGCTAAAAATCCAATAAAAGAGCCATGCGAATATTGAGGATACTTAACCATGCCTCCAGCTTCAGGAAACATTGCCCCAAGCTCTGCGTAAGATAATGCAATAAATAAAATTACCACCATACCGATAATCCAAGAAAAAATAGCTGCTGGTCCAGCAATCTGGGCAGCTTTCCACGCTCCGAACAGCCAACCTGAGCCGATAATAGAACCAATACCTGTCATAGTTAAAGCAAAGGTCCCCATCTTTCTATGCATATTACTCATCTCTACCTACACCTCTTCCTAGGAAAATAAAAAACACTTGATCTATAAATCAAGCGTTTGCCCAGGCGCGCGGCTTATACTCTATATGCTCCCCCATGGTACTCCATGTTGCGCCAGTTACATATAGGAAAATAGTTTTTTTAAGTATATAAGATTATTTTAAATTCCACAACACTAAAAAAATATTTATATTTTTTAAATATTACCATTGATTTTTCGGAATTACCTATCAATATTCTTTTGAATTTGAAAAAATTAGGTGAATAAAGGTTCTAAAAACAAACATTCGATTTTTAGAACATATGTTAAAACCTATAATCATTCCCCTTAAACATTATACTTAAAAACCTTAAATAGCCTATATGTGCAAAAATGAACCGTTCATTTTTTACAAATTATATCCCAAAACCATTTACATAGAATTCATGCACTAGTTTGGAAAATCTTATTTTCTGCCAAAGGAAATACTTGAAATACTCCATACCTTTATTGAGAATTTTTTCTACAATAACTGTTCTTTCCTCAAAAAAGTCATGCACAAGTTGGGAAAAAGCCTGAGGGATGAAGATTTCTCTTTATCTCTCTTTGTTTTTTCCACAATTTATGCACAACTTTAATTAGTGTCTATTATATTTATACTAAGGGGAAACACACTCGGCAAAGCTCGAGTCATGAACGTAGATAAAACAAGATGATCTCCCAAAATCCTTATTATAGAAAAACTCGTATCACTCATCTTTTTATCGAAATGGCACGAGACTTCTTAACTGGAAATCTCATCATCGGATTTAGCATCCAATGGTATTCGTTTATCCATTTTCAGCATGTAATAACTTACTACGACCAATGCTAGGAAAACGATCCCGACAACCAAGGAAATCCTGGTACTGGGATTGATCCACATACCCACCAGCACCATCAGTAAAAAGGCAATTGTCGCATAATTACTGTAAGGGGCCAACGGCATTTTGAACGGATGTTTCTCCATTTCAGCAGCATTTACCTTTCTGAATTTAAGCTCACTGATAAGTATGACAAACCATGGAATCATTCCGGGTAAAACACTCGCACTGTACACATAAAGGAATAATTCCGGCGGTGCAAGGTAATTCAGGACAACCCCGATACCCAATCCTAATAGTACAGCGATCGTACAATATGCCGGCACTCCACTTTTAGATACTTTTGCAAAGATTTTAGGAGCTTGGCCATTCAATGCCAGTGTGTAAAGCATACGCCCTGCACTGAAGATCCCACTGTTGCATCCTGACATTGCCGCAGTGATTACGACAAAGTTAATGATGCCTGCAGCTGCTGTGATACCGATTTTAGCAAAGGTTGAAACGAATGGACTTCCGATGTCATCTAGTTTATCCCATGGATAAACCGTCACGATGACGAATATAGCGCCAATATAGAAAATTAAAATGCGCCATATGATTGATTGGATCGCTTTTGTTACGGTCTTCGTTGGATTCTTCGCTTCTCCGGCCGTGATGCCGATGAGCTCAACGCCTTGATAGGAAGCCACGACAAGGGAAAGCGCAAAGAAGAATCCTGTCCAGCCTCCAGTAAAGAAGCCGCCATTTGCCCAAAGATTCGATAATCCAATTGCGTCTCCGCCATTCCCTATTCCAAAGAAAATAAGGCCAAGGCCGGCAATGATCATCAATACAATCGTTATTATTTTTATAAGCGCAAACCAAAATTCAAATTCCCCGAAAGATTTTACGGAAATGAGGTTGGCTGCCCCCAAGATGATCATGGCGACCACACCTGGTATCCAAGCTGGTAACTCCGGGAACCAATACTGCATATACATTCCAACGGCGATGATTTCGGACATTCCTACGATTACCCATTGAAACCAATTGCTCCAAGCAGTCATATAACCTGCCAAAGGATGTATATAGCTGCTAGCAAAGGATGCAAAAGAACCCGTAGTCGGTTCTAAATATAGCATCTCCCCCATAGAACGCATGATGAAAAATATAAATATACCTGCGATGGCATATGCAAGCATTACAGAAGGCCCTGTCCATTTAATCGTGCTCGCCGATCCCATGAATAACCCGACCCCAATGGTTCCGCCCAAAGCTATCATTTGAATGTGACGTGCCTCCAGCCCTCTCTTTAATTCCTTGTTTGACATGATTAACTCCCCCAGATGCAATATTAGCAGCAATGCTCTTCCATCCTTACCGCCAATCGACTCTATTTATTATTGTGGTTAGAAATGCCTTATCGTAATCATATAAATAACACTTTAATTTTGTTTTCTTATCTTATAATAGTAAATACTCTGTAAAAACACAAATGTATTTTTCAAAAAAACAGTTGTCAAATATATCTTGGCGATTTTTCCTATCTTAAAATACCTTTTTTAAAAAAAGTGAATCAGTATTTTATAATAGTGATTACACAAAAAAAAGAGTAGAATCAAGTGAACGTTTAAAAAAATTAAAACCATTTCAATGTGTTATAAACCTCCTATAAGACTGGCTAACTCCCAAAAAAAATTGTTGACCTTCAGAAAAATAGATGATAGAATTCCAATATTATTTTATAAGAATAATGAATGCTTCAGCAGTGGAAGATCACCGCAGACAGACATTTTTACACAACCGCATACAAGCAAGCGATGAATGCTATGGATGACACTATAGCAGGAGCAGCTTCTGGAGAGACTGTACAAGATGCAGCGCCGAAGGATTCACAATCTCAGGCAAAAGGACAGAAGAGTAACGAATGATAAATTGTTATTCTGAACCCTTTAAGAGATTGGTATATCCAATCTCTTTTTTTATTGTCCACTTTGTGATTGGACTTAAAACAACACTCGTGAAAACCATTGGAAAATGGAAGCTGGGTAAAAAAATCACGTCCTTCTCCAAGACCATGCAGGTTTGAAATCATTCACTACCAAGACTATAAAAGACGGGGGCGTACGAATTGGCTAAACAGGAATTAAAAAGAGATTTAAAAAATCGTCATGTACAACTTATTGCAATAGGAGGAACCATTGGTACCGGTTTATTTTTAGGATCCGGAAAAGCCATACAAATGGCAGGTCCATCTATCATCTTCTCCTATCTAATAATTGGAATTGCCTTGTTTTTTGTGATGAGAGCCCTAGGCGAATTGCTCTTATCCAATGCAGGGTATACTTCATTCACTGAATTCGCAACCGAATATGTCGGCCCATGGGCTGGCTTCGTGACCGGTTGGACATATTGGTTCTGTTGGATCATGACCGCAATGGCCGATATCATAGCTGTCGGTGTCTATATACAATACTGGTTCGATATCCCTCAATGGATACCGGCTCTAATATGCCTTGTCATTCTGTTAGGATTGAACCTATTGACCGTTAAGTTATTTGGCGAATTGGAATTCTGGTTTGCCATCATAAAAGTAATCACGATCATCACCTTGATATTCGTAGGAATCATTCTCTTGGCCATCGGCTTCAATACCAATACGGGAACGGTTTCCCTAACGAACCTATGGACTCATGGAGGCATGTTCCCAAATGGAATTTCCGGATTCCTGTTGTCTTTACAGCTGGTCGTCTTCTCCTTTGTAGGTGTCGAATTGGTCGGGGTTTCAGCAGCAGAAACGGCGAACCCGAGAAAGAACATTCCGTCTGCCATCAATAAAATCCCAGTCCGGATTTTACTTTTCTATGTAGGTGCCATATTCGTCATTCTCTGTGTCAACCCTTGGACACAACTGGATGCCACGAGCAGCCCATTTGTAGAAGTCTTTGCGCTAATCGGCATCCCTGTCGCTGCAGGGATCATCAATTTCGTCGTTTTGACATCAGCTGCTTCTGCATGCAACAGCGGTTTATTTTCAACAAGCCGAATACTCTATACGTTAAGCAGGAATGGAGAAGCCCCTGCTAAACTGAAAAAATTAAATCAACAGGCTGTTCCTAGCAATGCCTTATTAACATCAACAATCGTTGTATCACTAGGAGCATTGTTAAGCAAACTGATACCGGAACAGGCATTTACCGTTGTGACAACCATCAGTGCCATCTGTTTCATATGGGTATGGAGCATCATCTTGATCTCACATATCAAATATTCGAAAACACGGCCGGACCTAAGAGCCGAATCAACTTTCAGGGCTCCTTTTACACCCTTTATCAATTACGCCATTTTAGGATTATTCCTGTTCATCCTTATTGTTATGCTATTCGCTGAAGCTACACGGCTATCACTGCTCATGACGCCAATCTGGTTCATGGTCTTGGTGATACTATATAACTATCAGAAAAAAAGATAGTAAAAGGATAAAGCCTTGAACTCTATAAGAATTCAAGGCTTTATCTTTTATCAGCTGCTCTGTTGCTAAAAATATATCAAGCAACTGCATTAAATTTCATATCAAAATAGTGTAAGCTTATATTTATCATCGGTTCCTTATCAACGAAGGAATATCCGTCATGTATGAATTTTCCATCCAGTTTGGTTCACCCATCCATCAGTGGCACTGAAGTAAAACCCCCATTGTTGGACGTTTCACTTTATTTAAAACGGAGGGGTTTGTTTAATGAAGATTCTATATATCCTTACTCTAGTTCCTTTTATAGGCATACTAGGATTTCTACCTTTTGTTAATAGAATAGAACCTTATGTATTAGGGATGCCTTTCAATATGTTCTGGATGGCTATGTGGGTGGTCCTTACCTCTGCCATCTTGGGCATCATGTATAAGCTGGATCCCCGGAATCGGGAAGGTGACCAGGAATGAATATTGCTCTCATAATCATTTTAGCTTTTTTACTACTATCGATATTTTTAGGCATTCGTTCTTCAAAAGGAAAAGATATGAACTTGGAACAATGGACGGTGGGCGGACGCGGTTTTGGTGCAATATTCGTCTTCCTGCTGATGGCTGGGGAAATCTATACGACCTTCTCCTTCCTTGGCGGCAGCGGCTGGGCCTATGGCAAGGGCGCACCCGCTCTATATGTTCTTATTTACATTACTTTGTCTTACGTATTATCCTATTGGCTCCTTCCTGAAATATGGAAATATGCCAAAGAAAATAAACTGATGTCCCAATCCGATTTTTTTGTAAGCAAATATAAGAGTCCCAGTTTAGGAATTTTGGCTGCGCTTGTCGGTGTGGTGTCGATGATTCCAGTGATCGTCGTGCAGCTGAAAGGATTGGGGATCATTGTCTCAGAGGCATCTTATGGTGCAATCTCAATGTCTGCGGCGGTATGGATGGGGGCAATCGGCCTTACCATTTATGTAATGATTTCCGGTATACACGGCTCAGTCTGGACAGCAGTCATTAAAGATATCATGATGATCGCCATTATAGGATTCTTAGGAATTTATCTGCCCATTCATTACTTTGGTGGATTTCAGCCGATGTTCGAAGCAATTGATGCGGCCAAGCCTGGTTTTCTAAAGTTCCCCGAGCAGGGACTTAGCATATCATGGTTCATCTCCACGGTAATATTGCTCGTATTTGGTTTCTATATGTGGCCCCAAGTTTTCAGCGCGGTTTATTCAGCTCGCAGCGGGAAGGTATTTCGAAAAAATGCCATCATCAGCCCTTTATATACGCTCATGCTGTTATTCGTATTTTTTGTAGGGTTTACAGCTATATTGAAAGTGCCTGGACTCGTAGGGGCAGATGCAGACCTCTCATTGCTGCGCCTTTCGATCCAGACCTTTGACCCATGGTTTATAGGTATAATCGGCGGGGCTGGGTTGCTGACCGCATTAGTGCCAGGATCCATGCTTTTGATGAGCGTCGCTACACTGCTCGCTAAAAACGTCTATAAGGAATTTGCACCTACAGTATCAGATCGCCACGTTGTAAGATTGGCAAAGATCCTTGTGCCAATCATTGCCCTTATAGCCGTCTACTTCACCTTAAACGGCGGCGAAACGATGTCAGCATTAATTCTCATGGGATACAGTCTCATCACACAGCTATTCCCGTCCCTTCTATTTAGTCTGAAGAAGAAAAAGAATCCAATCAATAAATATGGCGCAATCGCCGGCATCATCACCGGATTGGCCATCGTGATCTGCATTACACTCAGTCATTCAACAATAGGGACCCTGTTTCCATCCTTGCCACAAGCAGCGAAAGATTTGAATGTGGGAATCATCGCCTTGGCATTCAATTTCATTGTGATGATAACGGTAAGTCTTGCCCTCAGGAATCATGCGGTTCAGTTGGAACCAAAATCCGTTAACGATATATGAAGCACTCATTGATGCTGATTATTTTGGAAATCCTGTGAATGAACATCAGGCTCAGTCAAAAGACTGAGCCTTCCTTCGAATAATACAGTAATAATGTCCTTTTTCTTAAGAGTGATTATAGAAAGTTAATAGCCGTCAAAAAACAATGTCTCATAATAAACTACCAATCTTTTTTGTTTATAATCAAATCCCCTATTTTAACTAATAAATTCATCAAGGTTCTGGCTACTACCAGACCATCCATAGCTAAATCATATCCACCTTTTAATAAGGCTTCCGGATTAAAGCAAAAAGTAATCGATATTACAAAAGCTATTAAAATCAGGATAAAACCGAACTGAGAACTATTTGACATTAACGTTCCGCCTTATATTATGTATTTTACAAATAATAGCATCGTTTTGGAAATAATCTTCATTTACTATCATTAGGGAAATCTCAGTTGCAATAGAAATCAAAATAAATAGCCACCCTAATAAAGAATGACTATATATTATGAAATATGAACTTTAAAATACATCCCGCATTGCTTTTACTCGTGAGTTTGGTGCAAATACTCGTGAGTTTGGTGCAAATACTCGTGAGTTTCATGCTTTTACTCGTGAGTTTGGAGCAAATACTCGTGAATTTCATGCTTTTACTCGCGATTGGAGCAAATACTCGTGAGTTTCACGCTTTTACTCGTGAGTTTGGAGCAAATACTCGTGAGTTTCACGCTTTTACTCGCGATTGGAGCAAATACTCGTGAATTCCACGCTTTTACTCGCGATTGGAGCAAATACTCGTGAATTCCATGCTTTTACTCGTGAGTTTGGTGCAAATACTCGTGAGTTTCATGCTTTTACTCGTGAGTTTGGAGCAAATACTCGTGAATTTAATGCCCGTTAAAACTCATAACTTAGTAATCCACTAAAGCCTTCCTTCCATCATTCAATGTTTTAACCATTTCCTTATACTCCTGCAACGCTTGTTCCAGTTTTTGTTTTCTATTTACAATCATCCTCGAAACCTCTTTCGGGCTGGGCCCGCCTTGAATGCTTCTAATTTCCACAAAGTATTCAGGAGAGATGATTTTTTTCCATTCGTCTTCAGTTAAATTCACTGCAACGAATTCATTGATGATCTTGTTGATTTCTTGTGTGTCCCAATCATATAGCTCTTTCCCTTCACTTATCGACCGTTTTGCAATTGTACTTGCTATGGAGTGGGCTTTTCTAAATGATATCTCGTAATCTCTTGATAGGGTATCAGCTAATTCAGTAATTGTTATACTGGATTTTGCGGCCATTTTTTTTGTATGTTCTTCATTTACTTTCAATGTTGATATGACTGCATACATTAGTTTCATGACACGGCCTGCATTCGAAAAAGCCCGATATAAATGCGGCTGTAAATCATCTTCCGTATCGACGATATCACCAAATGGTGTGTTGTGGATCATATTCATTGCAGCAAGTGCATCACCATACGCACTGCTTGCAATCGAACGGGAATGTTCAATTGATACTGGGTTTCTTTTTTGCGGCATGATGCTGCTAACTTGAACATAAGGATCTGCCACATGAAATGTACCAAACTCCCTTGTCACATGCTGCAAGAAATCTTGAATCCACCTCCCAGTATTAACCATGCACGTCATAATGGCAGTTGCGGTTTCCAATAAATAATCAGCCCCGCCTATTGAGTCATAGGAATTTTCAACAACCACCTCAAACCCAAGCAGTTCAGCGGTACGGTTACGGCTGATTGGAAAACCAGTAGTTGTTAACGCAGCCGCGCCCAGGGGGGATTGGTTCACCGTTTCATAGGCTGCCCATAACCGTCCAATATCCCTTTGAAGAACGTCATAAATGGCTAAAAAGTAATGGCCTAATGTAGTCGGCTGAGCCGGTTGGGTATGCGTGTAACCAGTAATATAGGTTTCTATATGTTTTTCTGCCTGCACCAAGAATGCCTCGCTCAATTGGTTTGCATAGCCGATCAATTGGAGAAGATGACCTCTTATAACAAGCCGATACATCGCAACTCCCATATCATTACGGCTACGGCCGATATGAATCTTTCCTGCGAGCTCGTGACCGATTTCCTCGCCAATCTTTGCCTCCATCATGAAAAATAAGTCTTCGAATTGAGGTTGATAGGTCAGGAGAGTGAGATCTGTTTGAGCCACTTTCCGAATCCCCTCCAGCATGGTTTTCGCTTCTTCTTCTTTAATGATCTTTTGTTCCGAAAGCATGATGACATGTGCCCGATGAATATCGAACATAACATGAAATAAGTAATCTCTTTGATCATTAAAAACAGGCATTAGAAGCTCTTCCGCATATGTTTTTCCGGGAAAAACACTGCCTTCATTTTTGATAAATTCTTCAAGCTTACTCATCTTTGAACCTCCGATTTATAAAGCTTTTTCCGCTTTTATTCCAAAAAACTTGTTCGAAATAAAAAGAACGATAACTATCAGCGTGATTTGAATCATCCCATAGGCAGCTGCCTGCCCCATATTGAACATCCGAAGCTGATTCATGATTTCAATAGATATGGGTCTGTTTGAAATCGTGTACAACAGGACTGAGGTTGGGAATTCTCCTACAGACTCTATAAAGGCTAATAATGTCCCTGATAAAACACCAGGCAAAATAATCGGTAAAATGACCTTTCTGAAGGTATAAAACCACTTTGCCCCCAAGTTTCTTGCCGCTTCCTCAATTGAGTCATCAAGCTGTTCCAGAACGGCGTTAGTTGAGCGAACAACAAGGGGAATATGTCTGATGAAATAGGCAAGGGGCAAAACCCAAAATGTTCCTACTAATATTTGACCGAAAGAAAAAACGCTAGGTTCATTAAATGCGAATATCAAGTTCATCCCAATAACCGTTGCAGGCAAGGCCCACGGAATCATGACTAGGATATCAATAAAGCTTTTCCCGACGAATTTCCGTTTAACAAGAACATAGGACGCGATGACCCCAAACACCAAATTTGCTAGTGTGGCAATAACAGCCATCAGTAAACTATTTCGTAACGGTTTAAAGATATTGGGGTCTTCAAACAAAAGTCGGTAATTTTCCGCATTAAATACTGTCGGGTACGTTTGAAACGTCCAGGTTCCATCCGGCACAAGCGAAAGCAATAGAATCGTAAAGTGCGGTAAAAGCAGAATAAGTACGCCGATGATACCCGTTACGACCATCATCCACTTCATAAATGGATTTTTCACTTCACTCCTGTGTGCCCCAATCCCTTTCGAAGCCATGCGGTAATCTTTCCTATTCTGATACCAACGCATGAATAATAGAAATGAAATTGAAACAATGGATAGAATGACGGATTGAGTGGCAGCAATTTCCATATCACCATTGATTTTCGAAAAATAAATTTGCAGGCTCAACACCCTGTACCCCCCAGCTAATAGAAACGGGGCACTGAAAGAAGCCATTGATATCATGAAAACAAGTAAAGAAGCGGCAACGATGGCAGGTGTCAATAATGGAAATGTCACCTTCCAAAAAACCTTGAATTTATTTGCGCCTAAGTTATATGCAGCTTCTTCCAGGGACGGATCAATTTTATTGATTGCAGCGGATACGGTCATATAAAAATAGACATACATCGTATAGGCATGAACGATCAGGATTCCTGATACCCCGCCAATTTTAAATGGAACTTTATCGAGACCGAACATATCCTTGATAGCATTTGGAATTAATCCCGATTCTCCATATAAAAACATAAAGGCCATAACCCCCACCAATGATGGAAGAACAATCGGCAAAATCGCTGCTGATGAAAAGAAGCTTCTGCCTGGAAAATCGTAACGGTTAAAAATGAATGCGAGCGGAATGCCAATCAAGGCACTGACCAATACACTCAATATGGATATATAAACGGAATTCCATAGAGCCTCTAGGTTCGTTTTTGATTCCTGTATGAAGAAGTCCTGATAATTCCCCAGGGATATCGATCCGTCTTTTTGCAAACTTTCTATAAATGTTCTCGACGATGGGTAGAGAACATAAGCCACGAGCACTAATAAAACTGGTATTAGGAGCCAAATCGTTAGTCTAGTATCACGATTTTTAATCATGGAACTTCACCGCTTATGACAGGGATAAGGCGCAGCTGTTTCCCAGGAAGTTGGACATATACTTCCTTCCCTTGATAAAAGTATCCAAATTCATGAGTATTAAATACATCCACCCTTAATAACACGTTTTGAACATCCACCATGACATTTACTACAGATCCAAAGAATTGGACGGAATTGATTTTACCTTTAAAGATATTCATTCCCTCTTCGGCCACATCCAGAATCCTGATTGCTTCAGGACGAATCGAAACAGCAAGGTCATAATCAGTCTGCAGAATAGAAATTCCTTCACTAACTTGATTTTGTACATTGAATTTAATCGGTTGTTCACTGTTTTTTAGGGTTACCACTATATTATCTTGTTGAACTTTTTCGACTTGAACGGGCAATAGATTAATCTCACCTATGAAACTCGCCACGAAATCATTGGCCGGCCGATTATAAATTTCTGCCGGCGTCCCGACCTGGTGGCATACACCAAAATTGAACACAGCAATCCGATCACTCATGGACAATGCCTCAGCTTGATCATGTGTGACATAAATGGTGGTAATCTTATAATCACGCTGCAGCCTTAAGATTTCTACCCTCATTTCATCACGAAGCTTGGCATCCAGATTACTTAATGGTTCATCCAGCAGCAATATTTCCGGTTCAATAACCAGGGCCCTGGCAAGGGCAACACGCTGCTGCTGTCCTCCGCTTAACTGGCTCACTTGACGACTCGAGTAGCTCTCCAGTCTGACTTTGCGAAGTGCATCCAGCACTTTCCCCTTTAAATCGCTTGAAGAAACTTTTCTCACGCGCAAACCAAATGCAACATTTTCAAATACAGTCATGTGGGGAAAGAGGGCATAGTTTTGAAATACCATGCCTGTATTCCTTTTCTCCGGAGGTACACGCGTCATATCTTTGTTGCCGAATCGGACGACGCCTTTTGTTGGATAATAAAAACCGGCAATCATCCGAAGCGTTGTCGTTTTACCGCAGCCACTTGGGCCAAGAAAGGTAAAAAACTCGCCTTCTTTGATTTCCAGATTTAAATGATCAACAGCTATCGTTTTCCCGAAGGCTTTTTGGACATTCTCTATTTTTATTGACGCCATCCAACGACACTTCCTTATTCTTTAATTTCTTTATCCCCACTTTTTATATTTTCGTCCCAATATTTCATCCACTCGTCACCTTTTTCTTGGAATGCATTCCAATCAATATCCATCGCTTTAATTTCTGTATCCGTGATCCATTCAGGTAAATCCTTCACATCACTTCTGGTCGGAATCCTGTAAAAGTCTTCCGCCAAAATCTTTGCGGCTTCTGGTGAATTCACAAACTCATAAAACGCTTCAGCCGCTTTGGGATGTTTGGCACCTTCAACGATGGCAATTCCTTCTGTCAATACTGGCGTTCCGCTTTCAGGAATGACGAACTCAAACGGATAATTTTTATTTTCTTTCAGCATGACAACATCCGGCATTGCCCAAACGGAAAGCGAGCCCTCTCCTTTTGCCACCTTGTTATACATCATTTCCGGGTTGGCTGAATATTCCTTTGTATTTTGGTCGAGCTTCTTTAACCAGTCATATCCTTCTTGTGGATCATTTGTATCCTTATACGTACGATAGATCATCGCAGAAAAAATTGTCCTCATCGTCCCGGAGGCTAGCGGATAGCGGAGGATGATTTCATCTTTCCACTTCGGATCAAGCAGCTCATCCCAATCTTTCGGCACTTCGGCTTTGGATAGTTCTTTGCTGTTGTACATGATGACTTCTGGTGTCTGGCTCGTTCCCGTCCAATACCATTCCGGATCGCGGAATCCTGCATCGAGACTATCGGAATAGGTAGGCTTATAAGCAGCTAGCAGCCCCTCATCCTTTGCTTGATTGAAGTTTGTGGAAGGTGCTCCCCACCAAACGTCTGCCTGCGGATTATTTTTTTCTGAGCGAACACGGTCAAGGATTTCCTGAGACCCCATATCAAGCCACTCAACATCAATGCCATATTTACCTTCGAACTGCTTTTCGAATGTTGATAAAATATCTTTGCCATGCGGTGAATAAACGACGATTTTATCTTCCAACTCACCTTTTTCTCCCTTGGCACCGCCAGCATCCGAATTCGTTTTCGTATCAGTACCGTTACATCCTGAAATCAATATTGCTGCCGATAAAGTCAGTACTGAAACAAGCGACTTTTTCCTCTTTTTCATTATTAATCCCCCTCATCATGAAAATTCAAAATGCTATCATGTTCCCTTAAGAATAGGGAAACCGCTCCTAATACTCCTGCGTTTTCTCCCAGTTGTGAAATTTTCATTTCTACTAAACTTGGAAGATATCGATCAACGATCTCACGAATTCTAGGTAAAATGTATTCAGATGAATTTAATACACCACCTCCTAATATGATCACATCTGGATTTAGCAAACTAGCCGCATTGACAATTCCGCAGGCTAAATGTTCGATTGCTTCATTAATGACGGCCATGGCTGTCGTGTCCCCTTTTTTCGCGGACAAAAAGGCATCTTCCCCTGTCAGTTCGGAAGACTTAGCCCGTTCAAATAAAGAATGCTGAGGATCTTTGAGAACAGCTCTAGTAAAATGACCGCCAATCGATTTTCCTCCTGCGACACTTTCCAAATAACCGTATCTATGGAAAATCGGCTTGAATTCACGCTTCATATCCTCTTTGTCCGTCACCATATAACCCATCTCCCCAGCCGCACTGGAAGCCCCTCTGTATAACTGGTTATTCAAGATAATGCCGCTTCCTATACCGGTTCCAACCGCAATGAACAACAAATTCCGCTTATTTTGTGCATTACCCAGCCACTGTTCACCGAGTGCCGCCGCGTTTACATCATTGTCGAGAAAAATAGGGAAATCAAAATACCGTTTCGCTTCCGCTATAAACGGATATTGAATCCATCCTAAACTCGGTGCCTCTATGACTAATCCGCTTGCCGTTTGCGTTATACCAGGAATCCCAACCCCCATCCCTAATATCCTGTTTTTCACAATCTGATTCTTTGCAATTAACCGTTCCGTTTCAATCGCCATTTGTTTAAGAAGACCTGATTGCAAATAATTTTTTGTTGAAAAACTAGTTTCAGCAAGGATTTTTCCACTTAAATCACATAAAACGATTTTCACTTTCGTCCCGCCAATATCAGTCCCAATGATATAGGCAGCCTTCTCATTGAAAAAGAGCTGGATAGGCCTTCTCCCACCTTGAGAAGAGGACTCTCCAATCCCTTTCTCAAATACCCATTTCTCCTGTATAAGTTCATCCACAGCCAGAGAAACAGTCGGTTTACTCAACTGAAGCTTAACGGCGATTTCCGCTCTTGAAATGGGTGAACATTGTTGAATGCATTGAATGATCCTTTTTTTATTTGCATATTTTTGATGACTGGGTGTTTTTTTAAAACTCATCACATCACGGCCTTACATCATTTAGTTAGTAATTCTTACTAATTAAGTAAAAATATAACTTAAAGGAATTTAGCACACAAGTTTTTTTTTGATTCTTTTAAATATTCTCATTTTAATAGTTACTTCGCATTATTTACATTTATAACCATCAATGATATTTATTAGATATGTTTTTTCCGTCTGGTTGGTTAGAAAATATTACTAACCTACATTAATTTCTTCACAAATGTTTAGGTATTTTAGTTGAAGGAGGTTAAATGAAAAATGAAAAAAACTCTGGTATCTTTGCTTTCTCTTTGGTTCGTTCTTGCATCTTTGCCGCTCGGGGGCAGCGCTGCAAAAACGGAGAAAGCCAACGTTGAGTTATGGAATGCAGTCAAGCCACTCGAGACAACCGTGACATTCTTAAACAGCGGAGCCCATCCAGATGATGAGCGAAGTGACTTTCTCGCTTATCTATCGAGAGGATTAGGTGTGAAGACATCCAGCCTGATTGCAAATCGGGGTGAAGGGGGACAAAATGAAATTGGGGATGAACTGGACAATGCTCTTGGAATCATCCGTTCAAGGGAAATGATAGAAGCTGCAAAAATCACTGGGGTGAAGGCGTATCATCTAAGTGAAACAACCTCTGATCCCATTTATGATTTCGGCTTCTCTAAAACACCAGGGGAAACATTAGAAAAGTGGGGTGAAGAACTCACGTATGAACGGCTTATCCGCTTTATTCGAACGTATCAGCCTGATATATTGATGCCTTCCTTCCAAAATGATGATACCCAGCATGGACATCATCGAACAATGACAATCTTAAGTGAACGTGCCTTTAAGGATGCCGCTGATCCAACTGTTTTTCCACAACAATTGAAACAGGGACTATCTGTATGGCAAGTGAAAAAGTTATATTTACCTGTTTCCTCCGCAGATCAAGCAACCACTTCGATTGAAATCGGAAAATATGATCCAATATATGGTATGACTTACCCGCAGCTTGGGGAACAATCCCGCTATCTTCATAAAAGCCAAGGCATGGGTTCTGATATTCCTGCAGCACCTCGACAGGTCCATCTGGATTTGAAACAAAGTGCCGTTGATACAAAAAAACAGTCGGACCTTTTTGCAGGTGTACCTTATAATTTTACAGAATGGGCTGAAAAACTCCCTCACTCAGCTTCAAAATTAAAGGGTGAATTTAAATACTTACAACGAAATTTGGATGCCGTTATTACGGCTTATCCAAATGATAAACGTGTTTTTTCAACATCCCAAACAGCGCTCTCCAATGTTCGTTCAATTATTGCGCAAATCAAAAAAGCTAAGCTAAGCCCTGCCACGAAGAACGACTTGATTCATAAGCTCTCATTAAAAGATGAGCAATTGCAAAACGTCAGTTATGTCTCCTCAGGACTGGATGTTCAAGCTAAAGCTGCTTCAATGATTCTTACGAAAGGCCAAAATACGAACGTAACCGTAACCTTGAAGAATAACGGGAAACAAGCATTGAAAAAAGTCGCGGCTGCATTAAACGTGCCTAAAGGATGGACGGCTAAAACAAAATCTAAAGAAATCAATCTAAAACCAAATGAATCAGCAAAAATAACCTACCAGGTTAAAGTCCCAGAAGATGCAGCTTATTACCATGCTTATGATGAATCAACAATTACAACCAATATTTCTTATAAATACGGCAGCACCAAAACTGCCATAAAGGAAGAATTGGATGGAACGATAGCTGTCCTTCCTGACGTTGGCCTTACCCTATCTCCTGAAGATATCGTGGTAAATACAGTAGATGTAAAAGAAGAAATACCAGTGACCGTAACCTTGAAAAATTATACAGAGGGAAAGACATCAGCAAAGGTCGCTTTGAAAATCCCTGAAAACTGGGAAATCCTCCCTAAAAAAGCCGCCGTATCATTTAATGAAAAATCAGAAGAAAAACAAGTGAAGTTCACCCTCACACCACCGAAGGCAATTCGAAATGGGGAATATCAGGTTAAGGCAGTTGCCACTGTCAATGGAAAAACCTTTGATTCTACCATCCAGGAAATTTCCTATGACCATATCGGAACATTCTATTACCAATACCCAGCAGCCATCAACACCGTTGCATTTGAGCTTTTAATGCCGGCTTCATTAAAAGTGGGTTACATTGAAAGTGGATTTGATAAAGTAGCAGATTACTTAAGCAATGCAGGCCTTAACATTACAAAGTTAACCGCAGCTGATTTAGCAGAAGGTGATTTGAGCCAATACGACACGATCGTTACAGGCATACGTGCCTATCTATCCAGGGAAGATTTGAAGGCAAATAACGCTCGCTTACTTGAATATGTGGAAAATGGCGGTCATCTCGTCGTTCAATACCATAAACCTGGTGATGGATGGGATGCCCTGAAGACTGCCCCATATCCACTTACCCTCGGGAATCCTTCCATTCGCTGGAGGGTAACAGATGAAAATGCCGCGGTAAACGTGTTGAAACCAGAATCAGCGCTTTTTAACTATCCAAATAAAATAACATCGGACGACTGGAATAATTGGGTTCAAGAAAGAGGATTGTACTTCCCAATGAAATGGGATAATCGATTTGAAACGTTCATTTCCATGGCTGATCCGAATGAAGCACCATTTGATGGCGGAATCCTTATGGCAAATTACGGTAAAGGCACCTACCTTTACACGAACCTTGTCCTATACAGGCAAATTCAAGGTCAGGTTCCAGGCGGATATCGAATCATGACGAACCTGATTAGTTATGGGCAGTAAATAGAGAAGAAACCTATGCAAGTGTTGACTGCATAGGTTTCTTTTTTCTGATGTTTGCCAAATTGAAGCTTTACTAGATTTCCGATTTACCTGCCTACGATTAAAAGAGGCTGTTTTGTCAGCGGTGATTAAAGACTCCAAATTTTGAGGTGCATCTTCAAATAAATACTTAATCTTCAACGAATACCTCTCCTCTTAAATATTTATTAGAGGGAACCTTTCGCTTTGATTGTAGGAAAATTCCCCAACAACATCAAAAGGAGGGCTGTGCTTTTAAACAGCCCTCCTTTTTTTGGTATTAGATTCAATAATTAAGCTTTTGGGATGATTGGGATGCACAGGCACCGAAACAAAGCTGGAATTTTTGATTATAGTCATTAAATCAATATCTTGTCTTGAATGATTATATTAAGTTTTCCTACAATGATTCCTAACAATAAATTGTTTAATCTTGCTTTCTCAATCAAATTCAGAACCCACTTACACCATGAAATTTCTTCTTCATCTAACATACTCCTTCTATTAAAAAGAATATAACCACCAAAATGTTTAGATGTCATTTCTAACCCATTCTTCCCATGTGTTTGTTCAATTCCGGCTATATTTTCATCTCGCAAAGCCACGGTTTGTTCTAATTTAGCAATTCGGTCCTGAATTAATTTTTTCGCATTTTCTTCATTCGATAACCAAATCGAATACATCTTAATAAGAAATTCATCTCGAATGATCGGATCAGAAGGCGATTCAGTGACCCATTTTTCCAGAGTTTCTCTTCCCTTTTCTGTGAGTGAATATATTTTCTTATCAGGTTTACCCGTTTGTTCAATATGTTCAAATTCCAAAAGCCCATTCTTCTCCATTTTTGTTAACAGAGGATATATTTGACTATGCTTCGCAGGCCATAATACCTCTAAATATCCAACTAATTGATAGCCGGAACATGGATTTCTACCAAGCGAACTAAGTATCGCATATCCAAGAGTATTCATCTAATCCCCCTTCATCCATATATAGCATTCAATAATAGTGTGTATGTTGCACGCTTCGATTCAACATTCCTTATGACTTAAAACCAAAGGTTAAATAATCCTTCATTAACCCCTAAATTATACATATAATATATTCCAAAAACCATGCTAATTGTGCCCATTGTGAATACAAGTGTTCTACTAATTTTAACACGTTTCATACTTAACACAAAAGGGATACCAATAATCGTAGTGAAAAAAAGCATACCAATGACCGTTCCTACTCCAAATAAAAGGATATAAATAGCCGCTTCCCAAACACTCTTTACTGTACTCATCGTCAATATAACCATAGTGCCACTTCCTGCAAGACCATGGACTAGACCAATAGACATCGATTTCAAATATGAAACATGTTTATGTTTGTGTTTATGCTCATGTTTACCACCATGTTCATGGGTATGGACATGTTTATGTTCATCTCCATCATGTCCATGCGTATGTACATGGATACTTTTGAAAGAAAGGATCGTTGTAACACCAAGATAAACAAGCATGATTCCTACTAAAAATTCTAGGGACATAGACCATTTCCCTGGTATTTCACCCTTCATAAGAATAAGAATAATACCAACTATAAATAATGTTATCGTATGACCTATCCCCCAAAATACTCCTGCTAGAGAAGCGTGCCATAACTTTTTGCTTTGACTTGCAATTGTTGATACTGCAATCACATGATCAGGCTCAATTGCATGCCTGATCCCCAAAACAAAACCTATCGTTAAAACTGAAAACAATGTAACATCCATAAATATTTCTCCTTCAAACTTTTTGTCCCTTATAAGTGAAACTTCCATAAGTGGCGGTTTTTTACAGCCTGATTAACCCGGATAAAAGCCCGGCAACCTTTTGATTGCCGGGTTCTAAGTATTAATACTTTCTTAGAAAACACGGTTTTGTAATAAACCACTCTTGACTAATAATTCGGTGACACTCAGTAAAGATTTTCTCTATTTCTTGTGTCGAGTTAGCTAATACACGAACCGTAAATCCTGGTACAGATAATAAAGATAGTCCAATTTTATATCGATCTGTATTCCCATTAATAGCCTGATATAGCCGATCAAGGAGGTCAGGGCTTGTTTGTTCGCCAACCACAATCATGGAACCTAAATGCGAAAACCCTTCCATGAATCCAATCTTCTCTATATTTTGGGCAGCAGGATTCAATTGAATATGATCATAGGCCACAAGCTCATCGTCCATATAAATTTCATTGATGAATTGAAGCCGATTATAACTGAAACGATTTCCATCCGGAGACCACCCCGGGGTTAAAATGTCGGAATAAAGGAAAGTCGCCCCTTTCTCCATGCGAATGACATTTTTTTGTTTATAGCGCGCGTCCTGATACATAATAAGCGGATCCGGAATATATTCGAGATAACATCCAGACTGTAGAATGATCTCTGTTTCCTGGTAGGCATGAGTGTTAGGTGTCTTATAAACCTTTGTTGCGGATTGTGTCGTTAAGGTTAGTCTCGCTTGCTTCTCGAGCGTAATTTGTATTTTATAGCGATCTCCGTCTAAATAGCCTCCACCGGGGTTCAATATATAATAACAAGCTTGTCCAGAGTCGTCATGATAAACCGGACGCATCACTTTCAATGCGCCCTGAAAATATACATTTTTCGCTACAGTCTTTCCATTCCTATCTTCGACATCTAGACACAAAACTCCAGTCCAGTCTTCCATTATTCCAATCCTTTTAATAATGCATTCTTCATAAGCCAGTTAATGACCTGATCAAGCCCCGTGTTATCTTTTAAATTGGTGAAAACAAACGGTTTATTTCCGCGAAAAACCTTCGTATCAGACTCCATCACTTCGAGGCTTGCGCCAACGAAAGGAGCTAAATCCGTTTTATTAATGATGAATAAATCTGATTTAATCATCCCTTGGCCACCTTTACGCGGAATTTTTTCGCCTTGAGCTACATCAATAATATAGATGGAGAAATCCACAAGCTCTGGGCTGAAAGTCGCCGCAAGATTATCGCCTCCACTTTCCACAAAAATGAGCTCTACGTCCGGATGCTTCTCTTTTAATTCATCTATAGCCGCAAAATTCATGGAGGCGTCTTCACGAATAGCTGTATGTGGACATCCGCCTGTTTCAACCCCAATAATACGGTCTGCCGGTAGGACTCCATTTTGCATTAAAAATTTGGCATCTTCTTTTGTATAAATATCATTCGTCACAACGGCCATGCTGATTTCACCTTCTAAATGACGGGTTAGCCTTTCAACCAACATCGTTTTTCCGGCTCCAACAGGTCCGCCTACTCCAATTTTAATCGGTTCCATATAAAAACACTCCTTCTATATTAAGACATGAAAATACGAATGTTCACACGCTCATGTTTCATTTGAGATAACTCTAAACCTGGTGAAATGATTCCAAAATCCTCTTTATCCAAAGTTTGAATTTTTTCTGTCGCCTCTATTAAAGCACTTTGAAACTCATGAATCGTCTTCTGTCCCGCGGTTTGTCCTAACGGAATCGCACGAACGGCATTTTGAACAAGACTTGAAATAGTAGAATACAAATAATAGAGGGTGGTAGTTGATTTCGGAACACCAAGATGGTGCCCTATCATCGTAAAAGCAATAGCTGGATGTCCAAAGGAGTGCTTCTCCTTAATCCGTTTTTGATATTGCGAGTGAACAGGAAACTCATATAAAGATCCCACAAGGTTTACCATGCGTTCTCCCATTCTTTTGGTGCCTTCTCTCGTTTCACGCGGCAAATTTTGAACCGTCAGCATTCGATCGACCTTCCACACCGTTTGTACATCCTCATTTTCCAAGGCATCATAGACAAGACGGGTTGCCAGCCCATCTGAATAGACAAGCTGTTCATTTAAATATACGTGAAGCCACTTGGAAAACGATGCTTGATCATACACTTGATCTTCTTGAATATACGTCTCTAGACCATATGAATGACTAAAAGCACCAGTTGGAAAATTCGAATCACATAGTTGGAATAAAGAAAGAATATTAGGATTCATGGCTATGTCCAATATGGCGAAAAGCCTGTTTTACTTTCCGATCTTCACGTGTAAAAGGAATTTGAAGCTCTTCCAGCAATTCTTCAACAAGATAATCATACTGAACGAGCATATTATTCTCTTCAAATTGAGCTGGAAGGTGACGATTCCCCAATTGGTGGGCAATCGTTCCCATTTCATTTAAACTTCGCGGGCTAATGACTAATAGATCATCGGAAAGGACATCTACGACAATCATATTTTTATCATCCATATATAAAACATCGCCCGCCTTAAGGTCACGCAGTTCTTTTAAGCGAATGCCAATTTCGTGGCCGTGGTCGGTGGTCACTCTTTGAATCCGTTTCACTAAATTAGCACTTTCCAGGTACACCTTTTCCATATGGCGTTTCGCAATTTCTTCTCTGTCCATTGCGTCGATATTTGTAACAATTTTTTCAATGATCAATATTTTCACCTCAAAATAAGACTTAAAATAAGAAATAGCGTTGTCCCATCGGTACTATATCCACAGGTTCACAAGTAATGAGTTCCCCGTTTACTTTTACCTCATACGTTTGTGGATCAACCGTAATCTCAGGCGTTTCGGAATTAAGCTTCATATCTTTTTTCGTTAAGTTCCGAATACCATGAACTGGAAGAACCGTTTTTTCCAAGCCTAATTTTTCATGCACTTTATCATCAAAAGCGACTTGAGAAACAAAGGTAATTGAGCTCTTAGACAAGGCTTTTCCATAAGATCCATACATTGGCCGATAAATAACTGGCTGTGGTGTCGGAATGGACGCATTGGCATCACCCATTAAGCTTTCTACGACAAAGCCATTTTTAAGAATCATTTCAGGCTTCACGCCGAAAAATGCCGGTGACCAAATGACAAGGTCCGCCATTTTTCCGACTTCAATCGAACCGACATATTCGGAAATACCATGAGTGATAGCAGGGTTAATCGTATATTTAGCTACATAACGCTTCGCGCGATTATTATCAGAAAGCTCGCTGTCACCTTCCAACGCTCCTCGCTGTTTTTTCATTTTATCTGCTGTTTGCCATGTACGTAAAATAACCTCGCCAATTCGTCCCATTGCTTGTGCATCTGAGCTAACCATACTGAATACACCCATGTCTTGAAGAATATCTTCAGCCGCAATCGTTTCTCGTCTAATCCTTGAATCAGCAAAGGCAAGATCTTCAGGAATAGATGGGTTTAAATGGTGACACACCATTAACATATCCAAATGCTCGTCAATCGTATTAATTGTATATGGCAATGTCGGGTTTGTAGATGATGGAAGAACATTCATAAAGCTCGCTGATTTAATTAAATCAGGAGCATGTCCGCCCCCTGCCCCTTCCGTATGGTACATATGAATAACTCGGTCTTTAATCGCCGCTAGCGTGTTTTCCAAAAATCCGCCTTCATTCAACGTGTCTGCATGAAGGGCAACTTGTACGTCATATTGATCCGCTACTCGGAGAGCGTGGTCGATAGCAGAGGCTGTAGCTCCCCAGTCTTCATGCACTTTTAATCCAATTGCGCCTGCACGGACTTGCTCAGCCAACACCTCATCGTTCGCAGCTTGTCCTTTTCCAGTGAAGCCTACGTTAATTGGAAATCCTTCCGCTGCTTGCAGCATTCTATGAATATTCCATTCACCTGGCGTAACAGTTGTGGCTTTTGATCCTGCAGCAGGACCCGTGCCTCCTCCAATTAAAGTTGTAAGACCGGAAGCTAATGCAGTCTCAACCTGTGCTGGATTAATAAAATGTACATGGGAGTCGATTCCACCAGCTGTGACGATCATCCCTTCCCCAGCAATAATTTCTGTAGAAGCCCCAATTACAATATCCACATTATCCATTACTAAAGGATTTCCGGCTTTTCCGATTCCAGCAATTTTTCCGTCACGGATTGCCATATCCGCTTTATAAATTCCGGTATAGTCTAGAATAACAGCATTTGTAAT
Organism: Peribacillus sp. CSMR9; assembly: GCF_033141925.1. NCBI lineage: Bacteria > Bacillati > Bacillota > Bacilli > Caryophanales > Bacillaceae > Peribacillus > Peribacillus sp. CSMR9. The sequence continues at coordinate 9,440 of NZ_JAOPHO010000017.1, read as the reverse complement.
GACTACATCCGGAACTCCATCTTCGCGAGTTGCAAGAGGATGTTGCCCCATCCCGTCACGGATTACTTTTCCGCCGCCAAAAATGACTTCTTCACCATATGTAGTATAATCTTTCTCAATTTGGATCACTAAATCTGTATCCGCTAAACGAATGGAATCTCCTGTCGTTGGACCATACATCTCGGCATATTGCTTTCGTGACATTTTGAAACTCATTGATTTCCCCCTCTTTCCACGGATCCATCTGTTTTATTATTTAATCCATACACACGACGTTCTCCACCAAAATCAATCAATTCTATTTCTTTTTCATCTCCAGGCTCAAAACGAACGGCAGCACCCGCAGGAACGTTTAACCGTTTCCCAAACGCTTCTTCGCGATTGAATTGAAGAGCTTCATTGACTTCATAAAAATGGAAATGAGAGCCAATTTGAACAGGCCGATCTCCTGTATTAATTACAGACAGCTTTGTGACTATTTTCCCGGCATTACAAATAATTTCTTCTTCTTTTAAAAATAGTTGCCCTGGTATCATTTAGCATGCCTCCTTGTCGATTCTTATCTGATTGGATTATGAACCGTTACTAGTTTCGTTCCATCAGGAAAAGTAGCTTCTACTTGAATATCATGGATCATCTCTGGAATACCTTCCATAACATCTTCGCGCGACAAAATCATTGCACCATATTCCATCAATTGTGCAACTGTTCTTCCATCCCTTGCCCCTTCTAACACTTCATAGGTGATAAGTGCTACGGCTTCTGGATGATTTAATTTTAATCCTCTTTCTTTTCGTCGCTTAGCAAGATCAGCTGCCACTACAATCATGAGCTTATCTATCTCACGCGGTAATAATTGCATCGTAAAGCCTCCCCATTTTTAAAATGACTAAGTATATCGAAAATTCCATCAATTTTTGAGACCTTTCTTCCAAACCAATTGGGATGTATGAACTATTTATCTCCCTTCAAATGCTCCTGACTCCTCAAAGATATAAGGTAGACATTACACCCTGTTATCTGAGATAAACGGAAAATCCCTCTTTATATGGCCTGCTTTTTTACTAATGGAGAATCAAATATTCATCAAAAACGTTACCTGAATTATCTGAAATCAAATGATAAAAAATACCATTAACCCCCATGCGGAACATCACTATTTTAGAAAAACAATGATGTAGGAATTAATCTTATTTTTACTTAATTGACAAAAAAATTCAGATTTTACAATAAAATGAAGGATTGATTCCCCTGAAACATTAATATATCATAATATACATATATATCAAATTATATATGGTTTTATGTATTTAATAGTTAAGTGAATGGACTTTGTAAGAAGGAAATTTAAGAAAAGCTATTAAAGGAGGGAGAACTCTTTCCGGAAACATAGGACTTGCAAAAATCCCCTATAAAAAAAGTAAACTTGGAAAAATGATTATCTTACATTTTTCGTTTCGGTTATTACATTGCCCTTCTGCTGAACTTAAACTCTTGATGCATGATTAGCAAGTTATGTGTCAGAGGATATTTTTTAAAACTGTAGAAAATGAAATGATTGTATCTGAATCTATTTTTTTAATATCTTAATTGAGGGGTTAGTATTATGCAAAAAGACAAACGTACTTCATTGACCGATGGAATGTTTCTTTCTTTAATGAAGTCATCACTGAAAGGAATCTCTCAAGTCATATTGATTGAGAATGCTGTTACTGGTTTCATTATTCTAATGGCGATCACGATTTACTCTTATCATTTAGGGATTATTACTCTATCTTCCGCTATCATAGGAACGCTAATCGGAAAACTGGGAGGAGCTAATGAAAACAGTGTGAATTCAGGTTTATACGGATATAACTCCGTGCTAACAGGCATTGCACTAACATTGTTTTTAACTGGGCCCTCTCAGTGGTTTATCGCTTTAGTTGGAGCTGCTTTAGCCGCAATCTTTTCCGCAGCAATGGTACATTTCATGAGAAACACAGGGATTCCCATCCTTACATTCCCTTTTATCATTCTGACCTGGTTTATGTTGCTTGTATCTTACAAGTTAAAGGCTTTCCAGTTAAGTCCGGGACTAGTTCCTCAAGACTTATCACACTGGACCTTAAACATCTCTGGAAAGGTTAATTGGCTGGAAGGGAGTTTTAATGGGATAGGGCAAATTTTTTTTCTAGATAGTACCTTAGCTGGCATTCTGTTATTTATTGGCGTATTTTGGGCCGGATGGAAATATGGTCTTTTTTCCATTTTAGGTAATGCTTTCGCATTACTCATATCATTCGTACTTGGAGGGGAACACTCGCTAATTATCATGGGGCTTTATGGCTACAATGCGATTTTAACCTGCATTGCCGTATCTATAGTTTTTAAAGAGGACCATAATCGATTTGCGCCTATATCAGGGATTATCGCAGCTTGTGTGACAGTACCCTTATCGGCAAGTGTTGCTACCTGGCTTTTACCCTATGGACTCCCAGCCCTGACAATGCCTTTCGTTCTTAGTACCTGGCTTTTCCTAGGCGCGAGAAAAGTCCTTCCTAGGTTGTAACAAATTTGACTTTTGAGAATGGAGCATGAGGCATTACTTCCAAAGACCGCTACCTTTTAAGTAACCATCGGGAAACCTTAAGTGGTTCTCATGTTATGGCTTGATCAATAAAGAAAATAAAAATCGCTCCTTTAGTTAGCTTGTTGTGATGACTTACATTTACTAATTCGCATTCCCTAACGCATCGTCAATTGCCTTGTAGCCATTGTTTAGATAAGGTTTTCAAATGAACTTAATTTTCGATTCATTGGATTAGCTGATTAGTTCAATTAGAAAAAGACTGGCGCTGCACCCCCTGTTGTAATGCACCTGTTAGCGAAATAAGGGAAGCGATTTAGGAACACGTTTTATAAAGAAGATGAAACTCTACCAATTATATTAATAAGAAATAGAGCAAGCTCAAATTCTTCTTGCTCTCTTCTTAAGCTATTATTCTATAACAAATCTAACTGTGTGTACTTTTTCGTCCTTTTCCCAAGTAACGGAAGCTTTATAGGTATTTTCTTTTTTTGGTGCATCCCCTAAATAAAATGACTCATAATAAAAAGGATGTAATTTAGTCTCTGTTCCATCTTCTCGTCTTCCTTCTTTAAAACTTTTAAGAGTTGTTAGAGTTTTATCATTCTCTAATAGCGCGATTTCTTTGACAACAACTTTCTCATCATTTAGTTGTTTAATCGAGGCTTCCCAGCCGGTTGGTTCACTAACATCTCTATTTTCTTTATATCTCACTTTCCACATATCGTTTTCCGATTTCCCAGAAATAGATCCAGTGGAGTTATACCAATAAATACCTAACAAAATTACTAATAGCGGTATAAAGAAAACTAAATAACTTTTTTTCATTGTATTCTCTCCAAGTTAAAATTTACTTACGCGATATTTTACCCAATGAGTACTAATATTTTTGAAATTTTTAAGGCAATTTCTTGCTTATGACACTCGAAGGTGATCATCATCAACTCCATTGTTTCTTAAGAAATTAAAAGGCATATTCGTGCAATTTTTTCCTAGACCCTCTCCACGTTTTTTTGTATTAAGTAATATAAATTTACATATCCAATTTTGTTTACTTATCACGCTTAGTAAGTTCAAGTTGATCAATGGGTGTTCTGTGTTCTGTGTTCTATCACTAATACAAATTCTTCAGGGAATAAATCAATTTGTTTTTCAAGCCAACCAAGATATTCATCTTCGTTTCCGAAGTCTTTATCTGCCAAAACTAATAATGAAAGAATCCCTTTGAAAAGGAATCACATAATTCCGATGCTTTTTAAATCTATTGGTTCAAAATCCAAAAATAACTCTTACTTCTTATAAAGATATAATTATACATCCAGGCATTGATATCCTTGTTGAACTCCCTCAGATAGAAAAAGGTGCTCAAAAGGATCCTGAAAATCGTCAACATGGCAGAAAACTCAGTTTTACTTATTTCTATTGTAAAATACTTCATTAATTCTCCACACAATGACCGTTCAGATACACCACTTAAGATAAAGGCTTTCCGTTCTTTCAGAAAACCTTTTACTGGCCTTTTCAAAAACTCCAACTATCTCCTATATATGAAAATCCCCAAAATAAGTTAATCTTACACGACAAAAAGTATCTTGAAATAAGTACGCTTTGCTATTTAGTTCTTTCTTTTAAAGTAATGAACCAGGTTTGAGTTTCATTTGATGATGTTTCTAGAAAATGTACTTTTTAACGTTATTTAATTTTTATAGAAGTAATCAACGATAACTAAGCAAGGGTTTTCCTCGTGAAAATGTTTTATGGTATGATAATTAAATTGTTTATCTGCCCTGTGACACATTTACATTCATCTAAGAAAAGAGGTATTTATGCACGACACAGAATTATCCAAGCGACATTGGTTACTCATCTTAACACTTACTTTATTAACATTTGTTCTCGGGACAAGCGAATTTGTTATCATCGGGATCTTAACCGATATTTCCTCGAGTCTCCATATGACAAATGCAAAAGCAGGCACACTCGTTTCTGCGTTTGCGATTACGTTTGCCATTGCCACACCACTCGTGATGTCGGTAACAAGCCATTTTCCAAAGCGTAAATGGATGTTATTTTTGATAGGTTCGTTCATCATCCTGAATGCTTTGTGCGTGATTTCGACAAGCTACATCATGCTCCTTGCACTTCGGATGATGACTGCGATTGTTACAGGAGTTTTAATTTCTCTTGCCATGATTGTTGCAAGTGAAGCCATGCCGATCGCAAAACGTGGACTTGCTATATCATTCGTTTTCGGTGGTTTTACTCTTGCAAACGTGGTTGGAGTACCAATGGGCACGGTCATCGCTGAAATGTACGACTGGAATGCAACCTTCCTGTTAACGACTTTTCTCGGCGGAATCGCATTTTTGGCATCTTTCTTCATTTTGCCTACTATGCACAGTCCATTTCGCAGTTCGATGCGCGATCAATTTTCTTTGTTAACACACCCACGAATCTTAATGGCTTTTTTCATTCCATCTCTTGGATTTGGGGCTACGTATGCCGTTTATACATATCTTGTTCCGATCCTGAAAGTAATGGAAGCACCAAGTAGTTCAATCAGTTTGATTTTGTTTTGCTATGGATTCATTTCCATTTTCAGCAACATACTCGCTGGTAAAATTGCCAGCTACAATGCTATCGCGCGCCTCCGGTTTGTTTTCCTCGTGCAAGCAATTGTTCTGATCAGTTTATATTGGACGACAAATAATTTTATCTTTGGATTGGTTAACATTGGCTTGATGTCATTAATGGCCATCCTTTTAACAACATCTACTCAGCTTTATTTGATAGACCTTGCCGGTATTTATCAACCAAAAGCTACAGGACTAGCTGCTTCACTGATGCCAGTGGCAAGCAATGTCGGTATCGCCTTTGGTTCCGCATTAGGCGGAATTGTTTACCATCAGGGAAATTTGATGAGTGTGTCATTGGTCGGTGGGCTGGTTGCTATCTGTGCAAGTCTTCTCACTTTCCTAAGTTATCGCTTAGACCAAAAACAAAAGAAAGCAGCTTAACCTTGGTAATGGAATTTCACCATCTGGGATTCAATTGCTTCATTCTTTTGCCCGTCGTTTCATCGAAATGACGTCTCTGTCGAATAAAGTAAATGAGGGACACTGACTGTGTCAGCACCCCCATACGACTGCCTGTCGCACAAAAAGCTGCCTTAAAGACAGCTCCGATTTTAAGCTAGCGCACCTGTTAGTTTCAAGAAAAAAAACTGATTTCGTAGTGAAATTGGTTTTTTTTATTTTTTACTTCCTCGAGACCAGATAACCACTGGAATTAATAATATAGATAATAACCCTCCAATAAATGATAATGTTGTATAACTTGAACCAGCCACAATCATTCCAGATAAGGCTCCACCAGAAGCTCCTGATAATGCAATTAAAACATCCACTGTACCTTGAGTTTTAGCCCGAGTTGAAGTTTCAGTTGAATCAACAATAAGAGCAGTCCCACTTATTAAACCAAAATTCCATCCTAATCCAAGTAAAGAAAGAGCAATTACTAGGAGAATCATAGAATCACCTGGTGCAATCGCTGATATTAAACCTGCCAGAAGCAACGTAGCTCCAGAGGCAATAGCCATAGCAGTACGACCAAACTTATCAACAAGGACACCTGTAACCAGTGAAGGGAGATACATTGCCCCTATATGAAAACCAATAACAAGACCTATTTCACCCAAGTTATGTCCATGATGTCTCATATGAACTGGTGTCATTGTCATAATAGCCACCATTACGATTTGAGTAAGAACCATAATTGTCGCACCAACAATAATACCTCTTTTGTTTGCAATTTGTTCAGTATCAGTCGAATGTTCTATTCGATCACTATCTTGGTTGGAAGCTTCTATCGTTCTTGCTATAACTAATGGGTCTGGGCGAAGCATGACGAAAAGTACAAGACCTGCCAGGATAAATGCTGCTGCTGATAAAATGAAAGGACCAGCAAGTGATGGAATGCCAATAGATGTAGCAAAATCCCCCATTACATTCACTAAATTCGGACCTGCAACTGCACCAAATGTTGTAAACACCATTGTAATACTAATAGCAGTAGCTCGTTGTTTATTGTTCGCTAAGTCCGTACCAGCGTAACGAGCTTGTAAATTTGTCGCTGTTCCTGCACCATAAATAAGCAGGGAAGCAAATAAAAGGAAAACACTATTTATTATAGCTGCAGTTATGACTCCTATTGCTCCAAGTCCACCTATCATAAAACCTGCTGTTAGACCTGTACGGCGACCGTAACGTTGAGAAAGTCTCCCTACGATTAAAGCAGCCCCTGCAGACCCTAAAGTAAATAAACCCGAAGGAAGTCCAGCAAATGCATCAGTGCCAAGCATTTGTTGTGCAAGAAGTGCCCCCACCGTAATTCCAGCCGCTAACCCAGCACCACCAAAAATTTGTGAAATACTTATAATAATTAATGTGCGTTTGTATAACATTTTTTGTTTTTCTTGAGAATCTACATAACTCTGGTTCAATTGATATGCTTTATTAGACATTTGTTAATACCTCATTTATCATTCTGTAATTTCCAATCATGTACATCTTCCTCTAGACGAAATGCATTAAAACCTTTGGATCTTAAAAGTTCAACAGCTTCCACTGACATTAAACAGTAACAACCACGGCAATAAGCAATCACATCACAATTGGTTGGTAAAGTTGAGAGTTTCTCGCTTAACTCTTCAATTGGCATAGAAACTGCACCAGGAATATGAGCTTCTTCATACTCCTCCAAAGGTCTTACATCCAACAAAATAGCTTCACCTTTATCCATCCGTTCTTTAAGTTCTGAAAGTGAAACCCCATCCGTGCCAAGATTGACATTTAAGAACTCTTGCTTAATTTGTTGAACCTGTACAAACTGTTTTTCTCCTAATGTATGCAAGGAAGTTAAAAAATCCGATATGGCTGCATCTGCTAGTTCGTAAATGACGTAGTTCCCTTTCTTCTGAAACTTTACCAATCTAGAATTAGCAAGGGTTTGTAAATGTTGAGATACATTCGCCACAGACATATTAGTAGCTTTAGATAATGCCTCCACCGACTTTGGACCATGAGATAAAATATCAAGAATTTCCAACCGTTTTGGACTAGAAAGACTTTTACCTATTCTTGCGAACTCTTGATACAATAAATCTTTTAAATATCGATCATCAAATATGTAAAATCACCATCTATCTATTCAAGTGTTTTATTGAATAATTGAATATTAATCAAAACTATAAGAATTGTAAAACAATTCCTTAACTCCAACCGTTTGTTAAAAGTTCCCCTTTTGTACTTAGTATGGCACTAAACCATATAAATGGGCATATAAAACAGTCTGCAGAGTCATCTCCAGACCATTATCGCACAATATGAATACACTAAGCTTGTTGAACGCCCCCCCTTTAGTTCTATTAGAAAAAGCCGCCTTAAAGACAGCTCCAATTTTCAGCTAACGCACATGTCAGTTCAACAAAACCGGGTTTTCACCGTGTATTATGTTCATCAAAAATCAGACTAGTGGGAAATCCGTTAGTTCCTTAGCGCTTTTCTAACTTTCTTTGCAAAAACTAATGGATCATCAACAGCTTCGATATTAACGTAAATCAAATTCGGATTATCAAATAGCCACTCATTGTGTATGGATGAAACTATTATTCCTTGTTTAAGAATCAAAGTAACAAAATTCTTGACTTCTTTTTGCAAGAGTGCAACCCTACCTAGGCACAATGCTCGTCCAGTCTGATTATCTCTTGATTCAAATGAGAAAGAAGAGGTTACTCTAAAACGTTTTCCTAAAATTTTTGCTTTTATTTCATTTCGATTTATGGTTGTTACACATTTTCCACCCGCAAAACCTTCTTGTCCGCCGATAATTCTAGCAAACTTTTGACAAATTAATTCATCATTAGATGCCATCTATTCATCCCCTCCCTAATATTAATAGGATATGAATCAATGAATAGATCCGAAACGGATATGAATCTATTTTGAAATGAAAACTATTTTTATATCTTGTTCAAACTATACTGCTCCTGTTAGCTCCATAAGAAAAGAGCTGATCGCCAAAGCTCACTAATGAACCATTTATTAGAGGTGGAACAATTATTATTCAAGCATCAATATCCTCTGTAATGAAAAACAAGCTTAATAAAAATCTCTCTAAAACTTAATCGATAATACAAGCCTTGCCTATAAAAAAACAAGGCCTTATTGGCCCTGCATTTTATTCGACTATTACTTTCCCAACCATTCCTTTCTCGAAATGGTACCGACATATCAGTTCATATGTACCGGGCTGTTTCGGATTTACGGTAATGTTTTTTTCTTCACCTGGCTGGAGCTCAACGTCAATTCCGAGCTTTTCCAGTGTGAAGGTGTGCTCTTTACTGCCTTTGTTTTTCAATATCAACGTTGTGGCTGTTCCATTCGGAATAGTGATGACTTTCGGATTAAAGAAATCATCGTTCAACTCGACCTCAATCGATTTCCCCGTCTCCATAGGCTGATTTATAACACCGGATTCGGCAAATACGCCGAGTGAGCCTAGTGTTGCCACAACTACAACCATTGCAAGCACAACGCCCAATCCTGTTACCCACTTTTTCATAGACATTCGCAATCCCTCCTTTCCTCTATTTTTTTCTAATTCATTAAATATTATTACTATAAATTTGGTTGCGTGCTTTCAAATAGTAACTTTTTTATCTGAAACAGTGAAAAGAGGAAGATCGACTCTAATCTTCTGGAGTCTATTCTTATGCAACTAAATTGCCCGTTTATCCATAAATCGAGTAGGAGGAGGCGCCTAGCCTCCGACCTCTCACACCACCGTACGTACCGTTCGGTATACGGCGGTT